>CAJYHD010000366.1 GCA_913773715.1 uncultured Sphingobium sp. | reverse complement strand
CTCGTCATTGCGCTCCAGCGCTTCGCCCGTTTCGATCAGCGAAAAAGTCTTCGACGTGTTGACGCCCAGCGCCTCAAGCATCTCCGTCGCCAATATTTCGCGCACCCCGCCCTTCAGCGTCAGCCTGCCATCCCCGAACCGGCTGTAGAGCGTGCGTCCCGATCCCTTGGTGCCAAGGTCCAGCAAGCGGTCATCGCTGTCGCGCAACTGCGCGAACAGGAAACCCCGCCCGTCGCCGATGTCCGGGTTGTAGGTGCGGAACTGATGCCCGTGATAGCGGAGCGCCAGCGGTTGCGGCAGGCTTCCGTCCAGCGGCGCGAACCGCCCGAAATGCGCGATCCATTCCTCGTCGCTCAGTTCCTCAAGGCCAACAGACGAAGCCGCCCGATCGTTGCGATAGCGCAGGATCGTCTGGGGAAAGCCCGCAGCGAGCACCGGGTCGGCGAAATCGGGCTGAAGCTCCGTAATGGCAGTGGCGGGACGATAAGTTGCGGCTTGCGAGGTCTGGCTCATGCGGCGATATGGGGGTCGGACAACGCAAGGATCAAGCTTGACCAGTTACGTCGACGGATATTGGTGGTCACCCGATGGCCTGCGGCTCCATTATCGCGACTATGCGGGCGGGGCTGACGGACGGCCTCCGCTGCTGTGCCTCCCCGGCCTGACCCGCAACGCCCGCGACTTCGAACCACTTGCCGCGCGATTGGCGGGCGAATGGCGGCTCATCTGTCCAGACATGCGCGGCAGAGCGGAAAGCGCGCAGGCCAAGGACCCGATGACTTATGTCCCGCTAACCTATCTTCAGGACATCAGCCGACTGCTCGCCGATCTCGGCGTCCACCGCTTCGTCGCGATCGGCACCTCGCTTGGTGGCATCATCACCATGCTGATCGCCGCCACCCATCGCGAGTGGCTGGCGGGCGCGCTGCTCAACGATGTCGGACCCACGCTGGAGGAAACAGGCCTCGCGCGCATCCGCACCTATGTCGGCGTCGGTCAGTCGCATCCGACCTGGGTCCATGCCGCCCGCGCGCTGGGCGAGGCCAACGCCGACGTCTATCCCGGCTATGGCCTTGAGGACTGGCTGGCGACGGCGAAGCGCCTCTATCGATTGAACGGTTCGGGCCGCATCATCCTCGACTATGACATGCGCATTGCCGAACCGATCCGTGCCATGGCAAGCGAATCCGCGGTCGATATGTGGCCCGTCATGGGCGCATTTCGCGACATTCCCACACTTGTGTTACGCGGCGCGCGTTCCGATTTGCTGAGCGACGCAACAGCACAGCGCATGATCCGGGACTTCGGCCCCAGCGCCGAGCTCGCCATCGTGCCGGGCGTCGGCCACGCGCCCGTGCTGGACGAACCCGTCGCGGCCGAAGCGATCGACCGCCTGCTGGCTCGCGTACTACATGGCTGAAAAGCCTCATATTCTCCACGTCCATGGCAGCTTCACCCTGGGTGGCAAGGAAGCGCGCGCAATACGCCTGATGAACATCTGGGACGACCGGGTGCGCCATTCGATCGTCAGCGCCGATCCCAAGGCGCTGAGCGCCAAGGCAGCGATCGATCCACACGTTCAGGTGGACTTTCCCGATGCACCGCCCATGGCCGGAAAACCGTCACCATCCCGCTACCGGGATATATCCAAGTTTTTGAAAAGGTTCGATTTAGTTCTTTCCTACAATTGGGGAGCGATGGATGCGGTGATGGCGCATTTTCTGTCCACTTCAGTGTCCATTTCACCGCCACTCATCCATCATGAAGACGGTTTCAACGCCGACGAAGCGAGCGGCCTCAATCCCCGCCGCAACCTCTTCCGCCGCCTCGCTCTGCGAAAGGCGAACGCCCTCGTCGTCCCCTCGCTCCGGCTCGAAACCATCGCCCGGAGCGTCTGGAAACAACCGCCCCATCGCCTGCACCTGATCCGCAACGGCATTCCCGTCGATCGCTATGCCGAGCCGCCGCAACCCGATGCGATCCCGGCGCTGCGCCGCTCCCCCGGCAAGCTGCTCATCGGCACGCTGGCAGGCCTCCGCCCGGTCAAGAACATCCCCCGCCTCGTTCGCGCCGTCGCTGCGCACCGCGACAGGCTGCAACTGGTCGTAGTCGGCGAAGGCCCGGAAAAGCAGGCGATTGTGGACGAAGCCGCCCGCCACGGCCTCGATGACATCTGCCTTGCCGGGTTCATGGATCGTCCCTGGCGCTTCGTCGGCCTGTTCGACATCTTCGCCCTCTCCTCCGACAGCGAACAGTTTCCGATCTCGCTGGTGGAGGCTATGGCGGCAGGCCTTCCCGTCGCCTCGACCGACGTGGGCGACGTCGCCAACATGGTGGCTCCAGAAAACCGCCCCTTCATAGCGCGGGATGACCAAGGCCTTGCCGAAGCGCTCGGCCAGCTTGCCGCAGACCCCGATCTTCGCGCACGCCTCGGCCAAGCGAACCGGGAACGCGCCGTCCGCGACTTCGACGAACGCACCATGGTCGATGCCTATGCGTCTTTATATGGCGAGGCTCTGGCAAGTCCCTCCGTTTTCCGCTAGGGGCCGCGAAATTCGTCAAGGGCAGCAAAAACTGCTATAGGGTCGCTTTTACCGGAATAGGGTTGCCGGTTCGTTTTTGCGGGAGATGTCGTTGTTCAAGGGGTTGAAGCCCATCGTCTATGGTGGTCGCGAAGTCTGGCCGATCGTCGAGGGCGGCAAGGGCGTCGCGGTGTCCAATCACGCCAGTTCGGGCGCCTGGGCAGCCGCTGGCGGCATCGGCACCGTGTCGGCGGTCAATGCCGATAGCTATGACAGCTTCGGCAACATCATCCCCCAAATCTATCACGGCCGCACCCGCCGCGACCGGCACGAGGAACTCGTCGCCTATGCCATCGACGGCGCGGTCGAGCAGGTGAAGCGCGCATTCGAGATCGCGGGCGGCAAGGGCGCGATCAACATCAACGTGCTGTGGGAAATGGGCGGCGCGCAGCGTGTCCTCCACGGCGTCCTTGAAAAGACCAGGGGCATGGTCGCGGGCGTCACCTGCGGCGCAGGCATGCCGTACAAGCTCAGCGAAATCGCCGCCTCCTATGGCGTCAGCTACCTGCCGATCGTCTCTTCCGGCCGCGCCTTCCGCGCGCTGTGGAAGCGCGCCTATTCCAAGGCGTCGGAATGGCTGGCAGCGGTCGTCTATGAAGACCCTTGGCTCGCAGGCGGTCATAACGGCCTTTCCAACGCGGAAGACCCCCGCGCCCCGCAAGACCCCTATCCCCGCGTCAAGGCGCTGCGTGATACGATGCGCGAAGGCGGCATTTCGGACGAAGTGCCGATCGTCATGGCAGGTGGCGTCTGGCACCTGCGCGACTGGAACGACTGGATCGACAATCCCGAACTCGGCGCGATCGCCTTTCAATTCGGCACCCGCCCGCTGCTGACGCAGGAAAGCCCCATTCCGCAGGAGTGGAAGGAACGGCTGATGCAGGTGCAACCGGGCGACGTGCTGCTGCACCGCTTCTCACCCACAGGCTTCTACAGTTCGGCGATCCGCAACCCCTTCCTCCGCTCGCTCGAAGCGCGTTCGGAACGGCAGATCCCCTTCAGCACCGAGCAGGCGGGCGATCATACGCACCAGCTCGATGCGGGCGTGAAAGGCAAGAATTTCTGGGTTACCGTAGGCGACCTTCAGCGCGCCCGCGAATGGGTGGGTCAGGGCTTTTCTTCCGCGCTCAAGACGCCGGACAACACGCTCGTCTTCGTCGGCGAAGAGGAACGCACCGAAATCCGCAAGGATCAGACGGATTGCATGGGCTGCCTCAGCCAGTGCGCTTTTTCCAGCTGGATGGATAGCGAAACCAACTCGACCGGTCGCCTCGCCGATCCGCGCAGCTTCTGCATCCAGAAGTCGCTTCAGGAATCGGTCCATGGCGGCGACCTCGACAAGAACCTGCTGTTCGCGGGCCACGCCGCCTACAAGTTCAAGCAGGACCCCTTCTATTCCAACGGCTTCGTTCCGACCGTCAAGCAGTTGGTCGATCGTATCCTGACCGGCGACTGATGGCGGA
>CAJYHD010000365.1 GCA_913773715.1 uncultured Sphingobium sp. | reverse complement strand
CTTGAGTGAATATGAGCGCGCGCGCATGGCGAGTGAGATCGCGGCGGGCGATCCTGAACAGGTGACTCATTCGCTGCGCTTCTTTCGCGTCGTCATGATGCTGATCTGGGTGGCGACGACGGGCCTGATCGCTGGCATCCTCGCCTTCGCGCCGCGCCTCGTCTTTCCGCCGATCTACGCCGTTTCCACGCTCGCGCTGGGATCGGCGCTGTGGATGGCGGTGATGCTGGTCCGCGCCCTGCGAGCGCCGGAAAGCGCGATGATGCAGGCAGCGGGCGAGTTCCGCCCGCTCGCCTTCGCCAGCGTCTATTCCGCAGTCTGCTCGGTGGTCGGGGTGGCGGCAATCCTGCTGATCGTCGATCCGCTTTGGTCGATCGCGGGTGTGCTGATTGGCGAACTTGTTTATAGCGCATGTCTATGGCCCAAGGCGCGGCACTGGCGGCGTGAATATTTCGCACACCGGCGTGGCGCTGTGCCGGGTGAAAGCCTTGTCAGGACGGATGTGGAGATGCCGGCATGAAGATCGTTGTCGGGATCAAGGCGCTGAACGAGGCGGAGAATATCGCCGCGTCGCTCGAAAGTGCGCTCGCCGCCATCGATGCGCTGGGGCCAGGCTGGACCGGCGAAGTAATCCTCGCCGACAGCGGATCGACCGATGGCACGGTGGAGATCGCCAGCCAGTATCCGGTGACCATCTTGCAACTCGCCCGGCGGGAGGACGGCTGTTGCGGGGCCGGCGCGCAACTCGCCTTTCAGCAGGCGGAAGGCGACTTTTTCTACCTGCTCGACGGCGACATGGAGATCGATCGCGAGATGCTGGTCCGCGGCGTCGCGGCCCTGGAGGCTGAGACTCGGCTGGCGGGCGTCGGCGGTAACGTGATCGAGCGCAACCTGTCGGGGCAGGAGTTTCAGGTTCGCGCGCAAAAGGCCAAGGCATTCAGCGGCGAGACGGACCGGCTCGACTGCGGTGGCCTCTATCGCATGAGCGCGCTGCGCGAGGTTGGCTATCTCGCCGACCGCAATTTGCATTCGTTCGAGGAGTTCGATCTGGGCGCGCGACTGATGGCGCGAGGGTGGAAACTGGCGCGGATCGACAATCCCGGCGTCTATCATTTTGGTCATAAAACCGATGGCTATCACCTGCTCTGGCGGCGGCTGCGCTCAGGCTATGCCGGCGGGCTGGGCGAGATATTGCGCGGCGCGATCGGGCGTCCGCATCTGCGCGTGATCGCGCGACGATTGCGCCCGCTCCAGATGGCGAGCGTGGTGATCGGCTGGTGGGGGCTGCTGCTGGTCAGCCTGCTCGCCGGGCAATGGATTGCGCTGCTTGCTCTTCTTCTCCTTCCGATGGCGTTTTTCACTTGGCGGCGGCGATCGGTACGGCTGGGCCTCTATTCCTATGCCACTTGCAATGTGCTGGCTATCGGTCTGGTTTCCGGCTTTTTCCGTACCCGGATATCCCCCGAAAAGCCACTGGATCACCGCCGGATCGTACAGGCCACATCGGTGGCTGCGCCGACAGTCGAGCTTCCGATAAGCGGGTGAAAAGCAAGCGCTTCCTCCGCGACAATATTCGCCATTTCGGCGTAATCCATGGAACGAACATGCTTCTACGGAATTGCCGTTTGAAGCGGTCGGACTATGGTCAATATGGTGAGGCGCGCGCCGGACCGGTCGGACGCAAAGGGGCGGCGGAAATGTTTAGCGAGCGAAGGCCACAGGTTGATCCGCCATGCTGACGGAAGGCATCGATCGGCTACAGCAATCTGACGCACAAATTTGTGTCGTCGGATCAGGTCCCGTTGGGCTGTCGCTCGCCGTCGAATTGGCACGCAAGGGCATCCGAACGCTGCTGCTGGAGGCCGGAGGCGACACGGTTCTGCCGCAGGTCCAGCAGCTTTCCGACGCGCATCTGGTCGAACCGGCTCGCCACGACGACATGGCGATCGCCGTCGCGCGGCGATTGGGGGGAACCTCGCATCTGTGGGGTGGGCGTTGTCTTCCGTTCGATCCTATCGACTTTGTACCGCGCGAGGGCATAGAGGCGCGCTGGCCTATCTCTTACAAGGAAATGGCCGCTTATCTCCCCCGAGCCGTCCAAGCGACCCAGAGCGGCGCTCCGGTTTATTTCGCGGAAGATATGCTTCGGCCCGACGCAGACGACGCCTTCAGCCTCGATACGCTCGAACGATGGGTGAATACGCAATCGAGCGCGGATGTTTTCAAAGACGACATCCATAACCATCCGCTTCTGGATGTGCGGACGCTGATTACCGTCACGGGAATGGTGTTCGTAGAAAATGGTGCAGTCACCAAATTGAACGTCGCCCATTCGCTCAGTGGCGAGCGTGCGCAGATCCCCGTCCGCCATGTCGTGTTGGCCGGGGGCGGCGTCGAAACGGCGCGGCTGCTGCTTGCCGCCGGCATGTCCTCGGAAAATCGCTTCGGTGGCGATGATGGCCCGCTCGGGCGCTATTATATGGGCCACCTCTATGGTGAGATCGCGGACATCATCTTCGACGATGCCAGGGTGGCCGATGCAATGGACTATCATGTCGATGCGCATGGTTCCTATGTGCGCCGCCGCATCGTCGCATCGGAGAACACGCAGCTTACCCATGGATTGCTCAACACTTCTTTCTGGCCGTTGGTCCCGCCCGTCGCCGACCCCCGGCACAAAAGCGCAATCCTCTCGCTCGTCTATCTGGCGCTGCGCGACAGGCGGCTCGGCAACCGGCTGGTGGCGGAAGCGATCCGGCGGCGGCACATCCCTGACGATGCTGGCCCCATATGGCCGCACATCGCCAACATACTGACCGGCACCCCGTCGGCTGTCGCATTCAGTGTCAATTTCCTGCGCCATCGCTACCTGTCGGCGCATCGCATGCCCGGCTTTTTCGTACCCAATAAAGCGCGTCGCTACGGTCTGTCCTACCATGCCGAACATGCGCCGCACCGCGACAGCCGCGTCCGCCTGAACGGGCAGGTCGATCGGCTGGGTGTGCCGCGCCTCTCGATCGATCTGCGCTTTGCAGAGCGGGACGCGCGCTCGGTCGTCGCAACGCACGGCCTGATGGAAGAATGGCTGGTGCGCAACCGGATCGGCCGCCTGGAATATCGCGTGCCAAAGGAAGCGCGCGATGAGTCGGTGCTTTCGACCGCATGTCACGGTACGCATCAGATCGGCCTCGCCCGTATGGCGGATTCCCGTGTGCAAGGCGTTGTGGACCTTAACCTCCAGACGTTCGACTGTCCCAATCTTCATCTTGCCGGGTGCGCCGTGCTGCCGACGTCGGGGCAGGCCAATCCGACATTGACCGCCGTGGCGCTGGGCCTTCGCCTCGCCGACAGGCTGGTCGGTCTCGTGCAAAGGGAGGATGCCCCGGTCGAAATTGCGGTAACCCAAAAGACCCTTGCGAAAGGCACGATCCATTAGGAGTTTTTCGGTATCTTGGGAAAGATGGACCATCTGCCGACCTTCGAGGCGTCCGCGCGCTGCTTGTGCGCCGGCTACGGTCGCGCGCTGTGGAGGTGTCGCTGATGACTGCCGACTTCGGTGCGGAACCCGTGCGAAACATTTCCGACTGGATGTCAGCAAAGCCGGACATTTTATCGGCCTCGCCTGCATCCACCGGGGTCGCCCAACCGTATCTGCCGCAGGTGTTGGCGGAGCTGCCTGTGGATAATGCGGAAGACGGCCCCGTCGATCTGCCGACGGCGATGAACCTGTTCGGCTATCGCCTGCACCCGATGACAGGGGACGAGGTGATCGGGCAGGTGTCCAACGCCGTGCGTCATCGCCGCCGTCTCATCATGGCCAACCTCAACGTCCATGGCATGGCGATGATGTATGAAAGCGCGGGCATGACCCGGCTGCTGACCCAACCCGACTCGATGGTCATGATCGACGGCATGCCGGTCCTGTTCATGGCCAATATGCTGCGCAAGGCCAAGCTGCCCCGCAACAAACGGGCGACCTCGCTCGACTTCTACGACGAACTTTTCGCTACCGGCATCAAGGCCGGCTGGCAATTTGCCTATGTCGGATCGACGGCGCAGGTGCTGGATGACGGTATCGCCGTGCTGAGAAGGCGCTTCCCCGGATTGAAGATCGAGGGGCGGGACGGTTATTTCGACATATATGATACCGCTCCCGGCACAAAGCATGGCGAGATCATCTCGTGGCTCCAGACCCTGTCGCCCGACGTCGTCATCGTCGGCATGGGCATGCCCCGGCAGGAAGAGTGGATTGAACTGGTGCAGAGCCAAGTCGATGCGCGCGTCTTTCTGTCGGCCGGAGCCTATCTTGACTATCAGGTCGGCGTGCAGAAAGCCGCGCCGCGCTGGATGGGGCGTTATGGCGTCGAATGGGCCTATCGGCTCGCGGCGTCGCCGCACCGGCTCGGCTATCGCTATCTGCTGGAACCGATGACGCTGGCGTTTAAGATATTGACGAAACGGCCCCTGCCGGACATGCGCCGGGATAGTCGCGAAGCTGCCGGGAAGATGGAGTAGCCCCCTTGGCCGAAGTGAAGAGTCCAGCCCCCGATCAGCGCACGAGCCTCGTCAAAAAAGACCTGGTTATGGTGTCCACCTTCCTGATGTTCATGATGGTGATCTTCGGCCCCTTCGTCGCACTGGGGCTGACCGGATCGACCGAAGCCAATACGGGCGATGGGTCGTCGATTCGCCAGATCGGCTATCTCATCATCACCGGCGTCGTCTTCGTTGCGCTGAAGCCTTGGGAAAATTATCGGCGTCTGCTGGCGATCCCGCTACCGCTGGTGATCGGGCTTGGCTATTGCTGGCTA
>CAJYHD010000364.1 GCA_913773715.1 uncultured Sphingobium sp. | reverse complement strand
GTCAGCATCCGTGACCAGTGGGCAGTGATGCTGACCAACCTCGACACCAGCGCGACACGGGCGCTCTATGCCCATCCGCATACATGGAACGACCCCGACATGCTGTTCGTCGGCTCGGGCGAGTTCGACGCCAACCACATGACCGAGGCGCGCTCGCACTTCGCGATGTGGGCGATGATGAACGCGCCGCTGCTGATCGGGTTCGACCTGCGCAAGGCCAATGCGGAGCAACTGGCCCTGCTGGGCAACCGGGCGATTATCGCGCTCAATCAGGATCCGGGCGCCAACCAGGCGGTCCCCGCCTATCTGTCCGACGACGTGCAGATTTTCGTGAAGAGCCTCGCAAACGGCGACAAGGCGGTGGCGATCCTGAACCGCACCGCCGCGCCGGTGCAGCCGGTGCTGACCGCCGACCATCTGAAGCTGCGCGGCGATGTCGCGATGACCGATCTGTGGACCGGCGCGAAAAGCAGCTTCTCGGGCGAAACCAAGCTGACCCTCGCCCCGCACCAGACCCTCATCTACCGTGTCACAGGGGCGCATCGTCTGGCGGATGGTCATTATCTGTCCGAGGCCCCCGGCGATGTGAACCCCGCCGAGGACGGTATCACCACGCCGGAGGGCGATCCGACCATCCATCACGAACTCAGCCCCTGGGGCGGTAGCAAGGGGCCGGGCGACTTCCCGCAATATGCCGGTTGGGGCGGCGCGCAGGCCGATCGCACGCCGTTCGGGCGGCCGCTACGGCTGAGCGGCAAGGTGTATGACACCGGCATCGGCGTGCTCGCCAATTCGCGCCTGGAGGTACGCAATCGCGGTCAGGCGCGCTTCAACGCCATGGTCGGCATCGACGACTCCGCGACGGCACGCGGACGGCGGGTGGTGTTCGAGGTCTATGGCGACGGCAAGCTCCTCACCCGCTCGCCTGCCGTCGCGCTCAATGAGGCTCCGGTTGCCGTCGAGGCGGATGTGCGAGGCCGCAAGCTCATTGAGCTGGTCGCCCGCGCCGATAGCGCTCCCGACGCCGCCCTGCCCGTCGTTTGGGTCGATGCTCGCCTGACGGGGTGACGGACTCCCCCCGACTTTCATGGCCTTGCCGTTTGACGCGGGTCATGCAAAGTTCGGGTAAAGGATAAGGGAGAGGGTGATGAAACCCGATTGGCAGGGGCCAATGCTGACGCGTCGTCAGCAATTGGCCGGGATCGCAGGCGGGCTCGCGATGGGAGCGCTATCTGCGTCGTTACGGGCACAGGGCGCGCCATCGCTGCGTGATCTGGCGGCGCAGAAGGGCATCCTGTTCGGCACGGCGATCAACGCGGGCCGGGGTTCGCCGATCGACGATCCGGGTTACGGCGCGATCGTCGCCCGCGAATGCGACGTGCTAGTCCCCGAAAACGAGATGAAGGTCTATGTGCTAGGCAACGACCCGGCCCACCTGAACTTCGCTCCCGCCGACCGGATCGCCGGGTTCGCCCGCGACAACCGCATGAAGCTGCGCGGGCATACGCTTTTGTGGAATTACGAAAAATATATCTCGCCCGCATTGGCCGAGACGGTGACGAAGACCGGCGCGGAGACATGGCTGCGCCGCTATATCGCGGCCGTCGCGGGGCATTTCGGCGACCAGATTTACAGCTGGGACGTGGTCAACGAGACGATCGACCCCAAGACCGGCGAGGTCCGGGGCACGGTGTTCGACAAGGCATTGGGCTTCGAGGTGTTCAAGATCGCCTATGAGGCCGCCCGCGAACACGCGCCGCACGCCCAGCGCGTCTATAACGACTATATGTCGTGGGAGGTCGGCAACGAGACGCACCGCGCAGGCGTGCTTCGCCTGCTCGAGCGGTTCCGCAAGGAGAATGTCCCCGTCGACGCGCTCGGCATCCAGAGCCATCTGGGCAATGACGGTAGCCATTCGAAGGTCCAGCGTGCCGAGTGGAAACGCTTTCTGGATGAGGTCACGGCGATGGGTTATCGCCTGCTCATCACCGAGTTCGACATCAACGACCGCGAAATGCCCAAGGACATCGCCCAGCGCGATGCGCAGGTCGCCTCGGTTGCCAAGAGCTATCTCGACATGATGCTGTCCTATTCGCAACTTGACCAGCTGCTGTACTGGGGCCTGTGGGACAAGCATAGCTGGCTCAACGGCTTCGCCCCGCGCGCAGACGGCCTGCCGCAGCGTCCCCTGCCCTATGACGAGGCGCTCAAGCCCAAGCCGATGCGTGCCGCCATCGCCGCCGCGCTCAGCGCCGCCCCCGTTCGAAAGTCGATCGCATGATCCGCCTGCCCTTCGCTGCCCTTGCCCTGTCGTTCGTCCTGGCGGGCGGGGCGTCCGCCCAGACCGCGACGTTCGACCGCTTCACCTATCAGGGCCGCTCGATCGAGCAGGTAAAGCCCAAGGCGGGCGAGTATCTGAACCCGATCATTTCGGGCTATTATCCCGATCCGTCGGTGACGCGGGTCGGCAAGGACTATTATCTCGTCAACTCGTCCTTCGCGCATTTCCCCGGACTGCCGATCTTCCACTCGACCGACCTCGTTCACTGGACGCAGATCGGCAATGCGATCGACCGGCCGGGCCAGCTGGACTTCACCGGCCGTTCGGTGTCGGAGGCGGTGTTCGCGCCCGACATCAGCTATCACGACGGCACCTTTTACATCGTCAACACCTGCGTCCAGTGCCGGGGCAATTTCGTCATCACCGCGAAGAAGCCGGAGGGGCCATGGTCGGATCCGATCTGGCTGCCCTTTGAAGGGATCGATCCATCCATCTATTGGGAGGGCGACCGCGCCTATATCGTCAACAATCGCGCCCCCGATGAGACGCCGCGTTACGACGGCCACCGCGCCATCTGGATCCAGGAATATGACTGGCGGGCGGGCAAGATGGTCGGCGAGAGCACGCAGCTGGTCAATGGCGGCGTCGACCTGTCGAAAAAGCCCGTCTGGATCGAGGGG
>CAJYHD010000363.1 GCA_913773715.1 uncultured Sphingobium sp. | reverse complement strand
ACCGAAGCCGATTCCCTGAAGGATTTCCGTGGCTATCTCGACGCCACCGGAAAGCTGCAACTCTCGCCCGAATGGAGCATCGACGGATCGATCCGCGCGGCGAGCGACCGCACTTTCCTGCGCCGCTACGACATCAATTATGACGATCGCCTGCGCTCGACCATCGGTGCGCAGCGGATCGACGACAGCAGCTATTTCTCGATCCGGGGCTGGGCGGTGCAGACGTTGCGTCTAGGCGATTCGCAGGGGCAGACGCCGATCGCGCTGCCGGTCATCGACTATCGCAAGCGGCTGAAGGACCCGTGGCTCGGCGGCGTGCTGGAGCTTCAGGCGAACACGCTCGCCATCACCCGCACCCATGGTCAGGACACGCAGCGCGCCTTTACCGCGGCGCAGTGGAACCTGCGCACGCTGACGGGGCTGGGGCAGGAAGTAACCTTCACCGGCTATCTGCGCGGCGACATCTACCACAGCAGCAACAATGACCTGACCGACATCGTCAGCTATCGCGGCAATAATGGCTGGCAGACGCGCGGCATCGCAGCAGCGGCGGTGGACATGCGCTGGCCCTTCATCGGCGAGGCATTCGGCGGCGTGCAGCGAATCGCGCCGCGCGTGCAGATCGTCGCAGCGCCCCACCTCGCCAACCTGTCGGTTCCGAACGAAGATGCGCGCGCCATCGACCTGGAGGACAGCAACCTCTTCGCGCTCAACCGCTTCGCCGGATACGACCGGTTCGAGGACAGCTCACGCGTCACCTATGGCTTTGAATATAGCCTGGAACTCGCCAACTTCTCGCTCGAAAGCAATATCGGGCAAAGCTACCGCCTCAACTCCCGCGAGAGCATTCTGCCGGACGGTACGGGCCTGTCGGATCGCCTGTCCGACATCGTCGGCCGCACGACGATCCGCTACAAGGATTTCGTCAGTTTCACCCATCGCTACCGGCTCGACAAGAACAGCTTCGCCGTGCGCCGCAACGAAATCGACACGACGATCGGCAGCAAGTCGACCTATGTCATGGCGAGCTACCTTCGCCTCAACCGCGACGCCAATCTGGGGCTGGAGGACCTGCAGGACCGCGAGGAACTTCGTCTCGGCGCCCGGGTCCAGTTCGCCCGCTTCTGGTCCGTCTTCGGATCGACCGTCATCGATTTGACCGACGCGAAGGAAGATCCCGGCAGCCTCGCCGACGGGTTCGAGCCGGTACGCCACCGCCTTGGCATCGCATACGAAGACGACTGCCTGACGCTCGGCCTCACCTGGCGGCGCAACTATCAGACCACGGGTGACGCCCGCGCTGGCAACGGATTCGCGCTGCGGCTAGCTTTCCGCAATCTTGGCATATAAAGGATCACGCGGTTCTGTTTACCGCGTCAGGGCCGGTTAAGGCGTCCTGATGCAGTGTGTGCCGACCAATTTGGAGTTTACAGCCGACAATGCTGCCTGTCGTTTCCTCGCCCAGCCGCATGATTCCGCATGTCCGCGCTGGCCTGCGCACGCTGATGCTGTCCACCGCCCTTCTCGCGAGCGGGATGCACAGCGTCACGGCGCAGACGGTCGATGACGAAGGCGGCGTCGCCACGCAGGGTCTCAATCTCCCCAAAGACCTGACGATCTTCGGCAAGAGCGACCCCAATATTCGCAAGGCGACGGCGATCGTCAACGGCCGCATCATCACCGGCACCGACGTTGATCAGCGCCTCGCCCTCATCATCACCGCCAATGGCGGCAAGGTGTCGGACGAGGAAAAGGAGCGGCTGCGCGTGCAGGTGCTGCGCAACCTGATCGACGAAACGCTCCAGATTCAGGAAGCCGCCGCCAACGACATCAAGATTTCGTCCGCCGAAATCGAGCAGAGCTTCGAGCGGGTCGCGGGTAATTTCCGCCAGTCGCCCAAGCAGTTCGCCGAGTATCTGCGCACGCAGGGCAGCTCGGCGGCGAGCATCAAGCGCCAGATCGAGGGCGAACTCGCTTGGAGCCGCCTGCAACGCAGCAAGATCCAGCCCTTCGTCAACGTGTCGGAGGAAGAGGTGAAGTCGGTCGTCGATCGCCTCAACGCCGCCAAGGGCAGCGACGAATTTCGGATCGGCGAGATCTATCTTCAGGCAACGCCGGAAAACCGCGCCCAGATCGTCGCCAACGCGCGTAACATCATCGAACAGATTCAGAAGGGCGGCAGCTTCCAGGCCTATGCCCGTCAATTCTCCGAAGCATCGACCGCATCGGTCGGCGGTGACCTCGGCTGGATTCGCCCGGCCCAGCTTCCCGCCGAACTCGCGCAGGCCGCGCAGGAAATGCAGGTCGGGCAGATCGCAGGCCCGATCGAGACGGTCGGCGGCGTGTCGATCATCTACGTCATGGACAAGCGCAAGGTGTTGACCGCCGATCCGCGCGATTCGCTGCTCAGCCTCAAGCAGCTGTCGGTCAACTTCCCCAAGGGCACGACCAAGGAGCAGGCGAGCGCCAAGGCCGGAACCTTCGCCGCCGCGATCAAGGAGATCAAGGGCTGCGGCCAGGCGAACGAGGTCGGAGCCAAGATCGGCGCGGACGTTGTCGACAACGACAATGTGAAGCTGCGCGACCTGCCGCCGCAGTTGCAGGACATCCTGCTCAACCTTCAGGTCGGCCAGTCCACCCCGCCCTTCGGCTCGATCAACGATGGCGTGCGCGTACTGGTGGTCTGCGGTCGCGACGAACCTGCCGCAGCGGGCGCCGCCAACCCCGAACAGATCATGGCGCAGCTGGAAGAGGAACGCGTCAACAAGCGCGCCCGCATCTACCTGCGCGATCTTCGCCGCGATGCCATCATCGAATATAATTGACGGCGGTCCCGTGACGGCACCCTTTGCGGTGCCGCTGGGTGATCCAGCGGGCATCGGCCCGGAAATCGTCGCGAAAAGCTGGGTCATGCGGGAAGCGCGCGGCCTTGCGCCCTTCTTCGCGCTTGGCGATCCCGCGTCCCTGCGCGCCGTCTGGCTCGGCCCGATCGAGAAGATCGACGCGCCGGAGGAGGCGGTCGCCGTCTTCACGCGCGCGCTTCCCTGCCTTCAGGTCGCGGACGCAGGCGACGTGACGCCCGGCACCCCCAGCGTCGAAGGCGCACGCACGGCGTTCCAGGCGCTCGAAGTCGCGGTCGGCCTCGCCCGTTCCGGCTCCGCC
>CAJYHD010000362.1 GCA_913773715.1 uncultured Sphingobium sp. | reverse complement strand
ACGGCATGACGCTGCTGCAGTACCTGCAGACGCGTGGAGATGGTTCGGCCAACGACAATGCCGACATCGCAGCAGGGCTCGTCCCGCGCAGCCTGCGCAAGGACAGCCTTCACCCCAACCTTGCCGGCCAGACCGCGATGGCCGACTTCTTCGAGGAAGCGATGCAGGCACAGGCCCTTGCGCCTGCCGTCACCGCCGACACGTTCTTCACCCTCTCGGCCGTGGGCACTCTCCCGCGCACCGGAGAGGCGACCAGCGCCAGCGATGCCGTGCGGGTCCAGATAGGGGCTGAGGCCCTGCTCGACGCCCGCCTGGATGCGCTAGAATACGGTTCGGGCCTGCAGATCACCTCGTTCACCGTCACACCCTCAATCATCGAGGCAGGCGGCAGCGCCAACATTTCCGTTGCCGGCGCGATCAGCGGGGCAGTGACCAGCTTTTCGGTTGCGGACAGTACGGGCGGCACGATCGCGACCAGCGGCCCTGCCAGCGGCTTCACCGGCACAAAGAACGGCGTGAACAGCGCGCGCACGCTGACCTTGACCGCTCAGAACACTGGCGCACCAGGCGGCACCGATACCAAGACCAGGACGGCCCCCATCACTTTCGCCAATAAGGGCCATGCCGGCACGATCAACAAGGCGGCCGGCATCACCAGCGCAGAGGTGAACGGGATGTCGCAATCGTGGTTCGCCACGGCGGTTGCGCGCACTCTGACCTTCACGACCGCCGCCGATGGGCGGCTTTGGTATTCGCAGCCGGCGAGCCAGCCTGATCCCAGCGCCTTCAAGATCGGCGGTCTGACAATCTCGCCCGACAAGTTCACCCGGAGCCACACGACGGCCACCGGCCAGACCGTCTCCTATCGCGACTTCCTGCTGAGCGGCGTCGTGCCGGCCGGGATCGCCATCACGCTTGAGGTGATCGCCTGATGCCTTGGACAGATATCTTCAACAAATTTCGCTCAGCCACTGGTGAAAAGCTACTCGATGCTGGGCTTGTCGAGGAGGCGACCGACGCCCTTTTCATGAGGGCGCAGGAGCGCAATGATCTTGGCATTATTAATAGTCTGATCGTGCGTTCCAAAGGGGTGCTGATCTCAGGTGTTGAGGCAGCGTTCTCCCTCGGTGCATACGACGGTCAACAGAACTGGCGGTCGTACATTGCTGTCATGCCGGATGGCTCAATCGTATCGAGCGCGATCGGTGATATGATTTTGGGCCGCCTCGGTGGCATCCGGTTCATGAGCACGAACATCGTAGGGTATATCGTAGCATTCACCATGCTCGATGCCCAAGGCGAAACGCGCGTCCTGTTCGGGCTGAAAGATGATGGCACGTGGTACTCCTATGGCGGCAACGGCAGTGCCAGAGAGACGCTGCACCACTTCATGGGCTGGGGGCAATCCAATGCCAACGCCGATCAATCCGTTCCGCGGCTCACCACGAGCGACACTAAGGCCGGAAGCAAGCGCTTCTCACGCGGCAGCAACACCTACATCTCGACGAACAATGCTGCGACACCAGCGGCTCGCCCCTCGTCCGATTTCGTCCTGGTGCCTTACACCTCGACTATCGTCGAGGACCGTGGCGGCGGTTTCACCGACCACTACAAAGCGGCGTTGGCCCGCTTCGGTCGCTACAGCCATGTCGATCGCACCGTCGGTGACGATGTGCTGTTCTCGATCTCCTCACGCGGCGGAACCTACCTCACCGAGATTGGACCGGAGAACACGCAGACCGAGGGCCAATCAGCTCCCGCCGCTGGGTATCCAGGCGTCTGGATAACGCTGCTCGACGACGTTGTTCGCGGCAAGGCTGCTGCTGAGGCTGCGGGCTACACTTACAGCATACCCTTGTGGATAGCAGATCAGGGCGAGACTGAAGGCGGTGGCCTAAACCTTTATCGCAACAGCGCCACGGGCCGCCCTCGTTCCGAAGTGCGCGCGGGGTACTTCGCCCGTGCGAAGACGATGATCGAGCAGTTCGATGCCCACGTTAGGGCTGTCACTGGGAAGGCGCCTCAGACCCCCTGCCTGATCTCACCGCCTTGCAACACGACGGTCATAGCGTCCGCTTGGCTAGACCTCGCAGACGCTAGCGACCTCGCGATCATGGTGGGGCCGCGCTACGTCATGCCGTCCGCGCTGCTGTCCACGCCGGCAGGCAGCAGGACGCACTACTGCCCTGACGGGCAGCGATGGATTGGCGAGATGAATGCCAAAGTTGCCCGGCGCGTTCTGCTCGAAAATGAAGATTGGCAGCCATGCCGTGCGCTTCGTGCGATCAAAATCGACGCGCGCACCGTCGACGTGATCTTCAACGTGCCGCGTGGAATGCTCGTGCTCGACACGACGACCTTCCCGAAGGTTCGTGGCTGGGGTTTCCGCACCTATGCCGGCTCGCCCGACGCGCTCCCTCGTGCGCCGCTCTACCATGCCTTCCCCACCGGGGCTGTGGTCCTGAACGGCAACACCATTCGCTTCACGTTCCCCAGCGACCTGCCGGCGGGCGCGCTGCTGGAGATAGGCGGCGGCGAGGGGCACATCGCCAACGCGAGTGGTCACGTCGAGGGGCAGCGGTACGACGGGTTCAACGACCTTCCGGTTCTTGCGACGGGATCGGCCACTTACAACGGTTCGCCGGCCTACACCTTGGACATCGCCGGCAATGTGGTCGCCACCGTCCAGCGCATGCTGATGCTGGATGTGCCTCTAATCTATTCCGGGGCGAAGGATGGCCTCATTCGATCCGTGCAGTTGAACGGCAGCAACACCCAGCTGATCGGCCTTGTCAGCGAAATCGGCTTTAGCGGCGGGTCCACCAGCGCCACGTTCAACGTGGGTGATCTCATCTGCCTGGACCGCGCCAAGATGGCCACCAACGTGCGCGACAGCGATCCCACCTCCAGCATGCTCACCTTCTCCAGCACCATTTCGGCCTGGGCGGGCAAACCCTACCCGCTGTGGAATTGGTGCTGCCAGTACGACAACCTCGCGATTGAAGGGGCTTAATCATGACAACCAAAATTCAGCTACCCGGCACCGCCGCTGGGGGTGACATTGCCGTCTCCTTCAACGAATGGGGGTTCATCGAAAAGGGGCTGCAAACTCTTTTCATGTTCGACGAAACGGGCGGCACCAGTTTTCTCGACAAGATGGGTGGTGCGCCTGCCGGTCTCGCCAGCCTTTCCTCGAGCAACAATGCTTTCTCGCGGCTCGCCAATGGCGGGGTGCAACTCGAAGGCGCGCAGATCATCTCAGCGCCAACCTTCGATGCTTCTCAAGCGTGGACGTTGTTTGCGCCATTCAACATCTTTGATGTCACGGTGGAAGGAACGCCCCGTCTGTACGGGCTTGTTGGCCTACGCACTTGGGGCGAGTCTCTTGGCAATGTTCGCGGCTCCGCAATATACGCCTCTTCTGCTGCGCGGACCGATGGCACGGCTTACTTCATCGAGGGCGCAGCGGCGGGTGACGGCAACCGAGCGGCCGTCGCGAACATCAATAGCTTCATACCCGTGATCGGGAAGACGTTCCTTGCCGCGCACAGCTACAACGGAACGGACACGATCAGTAGCCGGGTCTACGATCAGACAGGCCTGATCGGTTCCGCTTCCCATGCGGTCACCGATGACATCCTGTTCAAGATCGGCAGCACCACGATCACCTCCATCAGCCCGGTAATTGGCGGCTTCAGCAATTCGTACGACAACGGTAAGACCCGTTTCGAAGCCTGGGCCCGTTACAATCGACCGCTTTCTGATTTCAGCACGATCGAAATCGGAAAGCTGCTCTCGACCAGCGTAGCCCTTGGTTCAGCGCGCGGGCGCGCGTGGGCATGACCGCCCCCCATGAACAAGAGGGTGCATCATGCCTAACCCCTCACAACCAAGGAGACTGACCATGGCAAAGCCCCTGACGGGTGCTGCATGACAATCGACCAAATGATTGACAACACTATTGGCAAGGAAGGCGGATACTCAAATCACCCCTCCGACAAAGGCGGGCCGACCCGGTGGGGAATCGCCGAACGAACCGCGCGCAAGCACGGCTACACCGGCGACATGCGTCTGTTGCCGCGCGAAACCGCCGTGCAAATCTATCGTCAGGAATATGCGATAGACCCCGGCTTCGCGGCCGTGGCAGCGATCAGCCCGGCGATCGGCGAAGAGCTGTTCGACACCGGCGTGAACATGGGGCCGGGCTTCCCGTCCCTTTGGTTTCAGGAATGGCTCAATGCCTTCAATGCCCAGGCCACGCTCTATCCCGACATCCGCGAGGACG
>CAJYHD010000361.1 GCA_913773715.1 uncultured Sphingobium sp. | reverse complement strand
GCGTGTGCTCAGCGTTCCCGCGTGGCGCTGAACTTGACGTTGGGATGGCGTTCCTGCTGGTAGCCGATGTCCCAGGCGCTCCTTGCCATGAAAACGAGATTGCCGTCGCGGTCCTTCGCCATGTTGGCGCCATTATAGGCCACCAAATCCTTGATCGCGGCGTCGTCGCCGCTGATCCAGCGGGCGGTGTCGAACGGAGAGGGTTCGAGGCCGGCGGCGACCTTATACTCGGCTTCGAGGCGCGAGATCAGCACTTCCAGCTGGAGCTGGCCGACGACGCCGACGATCCACTGGCTGCCGATTTCGGGGTAGAAGACCTGGATGACGCCCTCTTCGCTGAGGTCGTCCAGCGCCTTGCGCAGCTGCTTGGTCTTGGTCGGGTCTTTCAGTTGCACCCGGCGCAGGATTTCCGGCGCGAAATTGGGCAGGCCGGTGAAGCGCAGGCCGGGCTTTTCGGAAAGCGTGTCGCCGACGCGCAGCGCGCCATGATTGGGGATGCCGATGATGTCGCCTGGGAAGGCTTCGTCGGCGAGTTCGCGGTCCTGCGCGAAGAAGAGGATGGGCGAGTGGACGGCGAGCGGCTTGCCGCTGCCTGACGGCGTCAGCTTCATGCCGCGGCGGAACTTGCCCGAAACAAGGCGCATGAAGGCGATGCGGTCGCGGTGCATCGGGTCCATATTGGCTTGCACCTTGAAGATGAAGCCGGTGACTTCAGTCTGGTCCGGCTCCACGGCAGTCGGTTCGGCGGGCTGCGATCGCGGCGGCGGCGCATGCTGGCCAAGCGCGTCGATCAGCTCGGTGACGCCGAACAGCTTCAGCGCCGATCCGAAATAGACCGGCGTCAAATCGCCCGCGCGATAGCGCTCCAGATCGAACTCGGCATAGCCGCCCTGCGCCAACTCTGCCTCCTCGCGCAGCTTTTCCAGCGCGCGCGGCGACAAATAGTCGGCGAGCTTCGGGTCATCGACGCCCGTAAACTGATGCCGCGTTCCGTCAAACTCCTTGGAGGGGCCGGTCGGCTGCATCAGGCGATTGGTGGCGAAGTCGTAGATGCCCTCGAACTCCCCGCCCATGCCGGCAGGCCAGCTCATCGGGCAGACGTCGAGTTGCAGCTGGTCGGCCACTTCGTCGAGCAGGCCGAACGTCTCGCGCCCCTCGCGATCCACCTTGTTGACGAAGGTGATGATGGGCACGTTGCGCAGGCGGCACACTTCGAACAGCTTGCGCGTCTGCGGTTCGATGCCCTTGGCCGCGTCGATCACCATGACGGCGCTGTCGACTGCAGTCAGCGTGCGATAGGTATCTTCGCTGAAATCCTCATGGCCCGGCGTATCGAGCAGGTTGAAGGTGATCGTCTCGCCATCGCGCGTCCGCTCGAACGTCATAACGGATGACGTCACGGAAATGCCGCGCTGCTGCTCGATCTTCATCCAGTCGGATCGCGCACGCCGGTTGGCCCCGCGCGCCTTGACTTCTCCGGCCAGATGGATCGCGCCGCCTTCCAGCAGCAGCTTTTCGGTGAGCGTCGTCTTACCGGCGTCAGGGTGGGAAATGATCGCGAAGGTGCGGCGGGATGGGATGGTCATGGCGCGCCCATATAGGGATTTTTGCCCCTAAAGCGAGTCGTGGTTCACGCCACCAGCGTCACATCCATGCGGAAGCTGCGTGATGCGTCAGGCGTCAGGCGCATGATCCCCTGTTTCTCCCAGACATCGCCCTTGAACCCTTCCAGGTCCGCCATTCCGGCCCAAGGTTCGACGCACAGATAATGCGCCCCCGGCTTCTGCCACAGGCCGAGCCAGGGCGTATCGGGAAAGTCGATCTTCAAATACGGCTCGCCCGGCACGCCCCATGTCAGCGACCGGCTGGCGAGATCGTTCCAGATCAGCGCGTCGCCATCGAACATCGCATGCGTCGGCGCGAGCGTATCGCCAACGACCGGGGAGGCGACGGGATCGCGCGCTATCATACCCGGCTCGCTGGCGCTCACTTTGCGGATCGGCGAAGGCTCAGGCTGCGCGAAGACGATCCGATGGTCTTCTTGGCGGCCGCCATAAGGCAAGGGCCAGGCAAAGGCCGGGTGATAGCCGAATGAGAAGGGCATGTCCGCCTCCCCCTTGTTCGATACCGTTGCCGTCATGCGCAAGGCCGCACCGTCCAGCACGAAGGCCATGTCGAGGAGGAAATCAAACGGATAGACGGTCAGACTTTCGTCATCCGCCTCCAACCGGAACGTCACAGCGCTGTCCGTCTGTTCGACCATGGCAAAGTCCGACCGCCGCGCAAAGCCATGCTGCTGCATCGGATATTCCAGCCCGTTCATGCGATATTTGTCGCCGCGCGATCGCCCGACGAACGGAAAGAGCACGGGCGCATGACCGATCCACCAGCGCGGATCGGCGTCCGTCATCAACTGCCGCCCCGCGCTATCCTCCAGCGACCAGAGTTCCGCGCCAAGCGGATGGATCGTCGCGCGTAAGGCATCGGATTGAATGGAAACCGGCTCGTCTGTCACGGGAACCTCAAACTGGGTGTGATGATCTGCAGCCATAACGAACGTCCCCCACTCTGTCTTCCTCCCGCGCGATCGTTTCGCATGGGAACCGTCTTCGCAGGCCACGGGTTACGGCGCCGGGAGGAATGAAGATGAAATATCTCGCAGCCGCGCTCGCCTGTTCGCTGATCCTGACGACGCCCGTCATCGCGCAGAACCAAAAACAAAAGTCCGAACAGGAAAAGAAGGACGAGCCGGAGCAGCCCCGCGATGGCGCGCTCGACAAGGCCGGCAAGATCGCGACGCAGCCGGG
>CAJYHD010000360.1 GCA_913773715.1 uncultured Sphingobium sp. | reverse complement strand
CATATAGCTGTTGACCGAGGGGCGGAAGGCGTCGCCGCCCCGAAACCCGTCCTTGCCGCCCGACGCGTCGAGCGAGGAGACAGTGTATTCGGTCGCGTCGAGCAGCGGTTCGACGAAATACAGCCCCTTGTCGAAATCGAACTTCTCGTCCCACAGGCGGTAGATGTGGTTCATGACGGGCAGGTTGCGGATCACCCCATCGCGGTCGCCATCGACCAGATAGCGGCCCCACACCGAATCGGCCATGTGATCGGTGAAGTGGCGGTCGTTGCCGCCGCCATACATGAAGCGGATATAATCGTCGGCGAAGCGCCGGTCATTGAGCCACCGCCCCTCCGCCAGATGGAAGCCGGTCGCATCGTTGAGGCTGGCATATGGGTGCCGCTGCCAGCTGACGTCGTCGAGAAATTCGGTGGTGATATAGCCTTCCGCGCCCAGATCGCGCTGATGCGTACGGTAGATTTGCCAGCGATAATAATAGACCGCGTCGAGTTTCGGATCGGCGGATTCGAAGAAGGGGATGCGGCCTTCATACCAGGGCGCGTCATTGCCAAAGCGGTCCTGCGCGATGCGATGCTTGTCGAGCATGGGTGCGCGTGTCGGCGCCGCAGCGCCGACGCTCATGATCGCCGCCCCTGCAAGCAGCAAAATCCTCATCGCGCGCATCGGCGTTCCCCTGTCGTCTCGTGGAATGAAAATGGCGGCTGTTCCGGGACTTGGAGAGATATCCCGGAGCAGCCGCCATGAAAAGGACGCGGTGAGGAGACACCGCGCCCCTGCGTGAAATCAGTCGAACTTGAAGCGGACACCCAGCGCGAAGGTACGCGACAGCTGTGTCGTGCCCAGGTTGAACTGGTCGGGACCGCCGACATCCTCGAACTTGTAATAGGTCTGCTGCTTCGCCTTGGTCAGGTTCACTGCGTCGAAGGTTACGCCGAGACGATCGTTGACGTTCCAGGTCAGCTGAAGGTCGAGGCTCTTTTCCGGATTGCGCCACACGCCGATCGGGTTGGCGAACAGACGCGCTTCGTTGTTGGCGAGGAATTCCTTACGCCAGATATAGGACAGGCGCGCGCCGATCGGGCCGTTGTCATAGGCGAGCGTCGCGTTGTAGCTGAGGTCCGAAACGCCGAAGAAGGACGATTGCGACTGGCCCGTGATCTGACCCGCCGAATTGGATTCCGGGATGTTCTGCTTGGAATCCAGCACCGTCACGCTGCCGACGAAGCCGAGACCGTTCAGGAAGCTGGGCAGATAGGTCGGGAAATAGGTCAGGCCCAGTTCCAGCCCCTTCAACACGCCGTCCGACGCGTTGACCGGACGGGTGATGGCGAAATTGTTCGTCGCGCCCGCCACGATGCCGTTGTTGGGGATGAACTCCTGAATCGTCAGCGGCACGACCAGTCCGTCGATCTCGCGGCGGAAGGCCGTCAGCGTGATCGCGCTGTTGCGTTCGAAATACCATTCGATCGCAGCGTCGAAATTCTTGGAATGGGTCGGACGCAGATTGGCTGTCCCCGCCGTGCCGCTGCCGTAGCCAAGGTTGGTGAGATCGCCCGTCAGATTATAGTTGGGATTGATATCCGTGAAATTCGGGCGGCGCAGCGTTTCGCCATAGTTGAAGCGCAGGCGCAGATTGTCGAACACCGAATAGCGCGCGGTGAAGCTCGGTAGCCAGCGATCGGAACCCGACGACACGCGCGTTTCGGCTCCGCCATTGTAGCGGTCGAAGAAGTTATAGTCGGTATCGACGGTCACATAGCGGACACCCGCCTGCAACTGGAGCGGACGGCCGAAGATCGACAGCTCGCCATCGGCCTGCACATACATGGCGATGGTGCTTTCATCGATGTCGAACACGCGCTGCAAAGCGAGCTGGCCCGACGTGCGAACGCCATAGAAACCGCGAACGTCATCGGCATTATTGTAGAGCCAGTTGCCGTTGGGCAGCACCCAGCTTGTCGGTACGTCCGCGCCGCCCTGATAGAAATCCTTGTTGGTGAACAGCGATTCCTGACCGAAGCGGGATGCGAAGGCAGCAAGGCTGACAGCACCGGGCGCGCCCGCGTCCTGCGTCCGTACGGCGGTCGACGCCTTGCGCTGGTCGATGCGGATGCCCGCCTTTACCTGACGCAGGAAACCTTCGTCCCAGGTATAATAGCCATCGAGCGTGCCGGTGATCGCACTGCCCTTGTCGCGGTTGGCATTGTCGTAAAATTGCGCGACGTTCCAGACGCTCGGATCGGTGAGCAGGCTGTCGTCGTTGAAGTGATAGGACGGCATGCCGCCACCAGCATTGAAGTCGGTCGTGATCTGGCTTGCACCACGATCCGTACGCATGGCGATGAAGGACGTCTTCACCTTGCTGGTCTGATAGGCGATGTCGCCCACGATCTTGCCGCGATCGCCCAGATCCCACTTGCCGTTCAGCGCATAGACGAAGCTGTCGGTCTTCGACTTGGTAAAATCGCCACTGTTGAAGCCGTAGACATTGTTGGCGACGCGCGATTTGACGATGTTCGTGCCTTCATACAACGTCGGCGCAACGGGATTGTCCCAGAAATCAACGAAGCTGAATTGCAGGCTGTTGAACGTTTCGCCCCGGTAACCGGCGTAGAAGACTTCGGCGGTATATTCCGAACTGCTGTTCGGCGCCCACTGCACCGCGACGTTGAAGGACGGACGCTCGCGCTTGCCATAGAGGTCCGAGCTGAACACCGCGTCACGCGAGAGCCAGTAGGGCGTCGAAACGCCGTTCACCAGCATCGACGATCCCGGTGCCGTGTCGAGACCGCGATTGAGGCCCGGTTGCCATGCGCCAAGCCCCGGTACCCGCGCATATTCGCCAGTGATCGGATCGCGAGACGCAGGGAAGATGCGCTGGAAGCCGGTCAGGCCCGTGCCTGCGCTGGGCGTGAGCGTCGCGAAAGGCACCAGCGCGCCAGCCGTCACCGTCTGGTCGCGATATTTGGTGCGCGTGTAGCTGCCGTTCACCAGGATGCCGATGTCGCCGATGTCGGTATCCCAGCGGTCGCTGACCAGCAGCGCGACGTTGGGATTGTAGGTGTCGGCCTGCTCATTGTATATGCCGCGCGCAAGACCGGAAATGGCGAAGCCGTCGAAGTCGAACGGACGTCGCGTCTTGACGTCAATCTGTCCGGCGAGACCGGTTTCGATCTGATCTGCGGCGCGCGTCTTATAGACGTCCACGCTCTTGACGAGGTTCGCCGATATATCCTGCAACGCGAAGGACTGCCCTGCGGCAGTGAAAATGTTGCGGCCATTCAGCGTGGTAAGCGCGTCCGTCAGACCACGGATCGACAGGCCCGCCGCTTCGCCACCCGCACGATTGGTGACCTGCACGCCGGTGACGCGCTGGAGCGCTTCGATCACATTATTGTCCGGCAACTTGCCAACGTCTTCAGCGACGATCGAATCGACGATCTGTACCGATTCCTTGCGGACGTTGAGCGCGCCGACGATCGACGCGCGCACGCCAGTGACGACGATGTCGGCAGGCTGATCACCCTGAGGCGCAGGCTGATCGGCAGTAGTCTGCGCACCTGCGGCGGTGGACAGGATCAGCGCGAACATGGATGCGGATGCGAGTGTGATGGGCTTCAAAGCCATGGAAATATCCTCCCCGAAAAGCTGTAGCGTGTTATGCCATGCAGCCATTACTCGGACTAATTATTGCTCCGACAAATAGGAAGCAAGCGAGAAATTGGCAGAGGTTTGCGGAACGCGAGATATGTGGCTTTTTTGCCGCACGAAAAACCCCGCGCCGAGCAGCGCGGGGTCATCTTCTATGTGAAATATCCTACGAAGTCAGCTTACTGGTAGCCGCCCTCCTCCTCACGCTCTTCGGCCGCGTCTTCCTGCGCTTTTTCCAGTTCGCTCTCCTGGTCCTTGTCCTGCTCGTTCTTCGGATTGGGGGTCATTGCATGCTCTCCTTGTAGATCAGGTGGCAAGCGCGTTACGAGCGACCTTGTTCCGGCAAGCCATGCCGATGTCGGCGAAGGCGCAACATGGGATAAGAAAAAAGGCTGGCGGCCCTAACGGCAACCAGCCTTCATGAAAATATATTGTCAGACTTAAAAATGTCAGTCCGCAAACCAGTGGGCGGCTTTCGCGCGGCTGGAAACCAGCTTGACCTGCCCGTTCGTCGTTACGCCGATCGCCCGGCCCGGCACTGAAATCGCGACGAAGCGGATCGATCCATCCGCCTCATCGAAGCGAACGAACTGGCTGCGCATGTCGAACTCGGCGCTCTTGCTGTCCGGCTCCAGCCCGACCGTGCCGTCCTTGCGCGCGACAATATAATGATCAGGCAGCAGGATCGGCGACAGCATCACGCTCTTGTCGCCCGCGCGCCCGGCACGTTGGCGGAACTGCGTCTGCGCCAGCACCGGATTGCCCGTCACCAGCGTCTTGCCGTCGTGCGCGAGCAGCAGCTTCGTGTTCGTTGCCGACCCGAACCGCTCGGGAAGCGGGCCGTTGCCCACCGGCACGCCGAAGTCGGGCACCCCGTCCGCCGTATAATAGATGCGCTGAACGCGCGTATGGCGATCAGGATTGAACAGCGGATCGCCCTCGATCTTCTCATAGTCGCGGCCATGATAGACGAGCATGTCGCGCCCCTTTTCGTCCACCGTAAAGCTGTTGTGACCCGGTCCATAGACGCTGGTTTCGCGGCACGTCTTGAACACCGGCACCTGGCTCTTCACCCAAACGTCCGGGTTCATGATGTCGGCGTCTTCGGGCGCTGTCAGCATGCCTAGGCAATAGCGCGCGTCGGTCGCGCTTGCCGAATAGGTCATGAACAATCTCCCGTTGCGGTTGAGGACGGCGGGCGCTTCGGCGACCTTGTAGCCGCGCACTTCCCAGTCGAGCGTCGGCACGGTCAGCCGCACGGCCTTCTTCGCGAGCTTGAGCGGCGATTCGAGCGGCGCAAGATAGAGGTTCGAGTTGGTGTCGATCCCCGGCTCCCTCTGTGCCCAGGCGAAATAACGGGTGCCGCGATGGACGAAGCTCGTCGAATCGAGGTTGAAGCTGTCCCACGGCGCCTTGAATTCGCCCAGCACCTTCCACTTGCCCTTCATCGGATCGTCGCCGTCGCACACCACGGCATAGGTGCGGATACGGAACACGTCGTCTCCGCCGCCGCTCGGCCCCGCGGCGAAATACATGATCCACTGGCCGTTGATCTGGTGCAGTTCGGGCGCCCAGAGGAAACCCGATCGCGGACCGGACTTCTCATGCCGCCACAGCACCGCTTCTTCGGCGGTCGACAGGCCCGCCAGCGTTTTCGACCGGCGCAGCACCAGCCGGTCATATTCCGGC
>CAJYHD010000359.1 GCA_913773715.1 uncultured Sphingobium sp. | reverse complement strand
CCGAATATTATTGGCTAGGGTTGGTAACTTGTGGCCGCCCTTGCGCAACTCAGCCAGGTCACGTGGATTGAGATCGGACAGCAACGCCAGATAGAGACTGAACGCCGTCAGTTGACATGCATCTTCGTCGATGTCGCCACCGAATATGTGATCGAGTAGCAGCGCGCGCCGTGTCGCGAAGTCCGCTTCGGGCAACCTGCCTTCCTGAGCGTAGCGCGCCTCAAGCGCCCGAATCAGCCTCCGGTAAGCTGCGGTCAGCAACATTCCTGAGCCGCACGCGCCGTCAAAAATCTTCTCTTCAAGAATATCGCGATCCGCGATTGCGAGCTCGACCACCCAATCCGCCAACAGGCGAGGCGTATAATAGGCACCTTGCTTGCGCTTCGCCTTGTCGGCGCCCGCTTCTTCCATGCCGGCATCCTTAGAGGCAAGGAAAGTCTCGTAGATGCTAGCAATCAATTCGATCGGAATCTGGCTGAAGTCATAGCGCCAGAAGCTTGCCTGGCCCGTGCGCAAGGTCGTGCGGCTGAGGAACTGCATGATCCAGCCGAAAGCGCCGTCCGACAGATTCTCCCAACCGCTCTCGTTTTCGGCGCTGGTCAGGAAGTCGCCGTTAAAGTCGGTCCTCAGCCTCTGGATCAGCCTGCGCAGGCCTGCGCGGTCCCGGTCGCCGATCAGGTCGAAAAGTGGCCGGACCTCGCGCAGGCTGCGATAAGTCTCGCCTATAATTTTGCGATCCTCAAGATAGGTGATGAAGATCAGCCGGGCCACCAGACGTCGGGCCGCAGCTGCGTCCAGGCCGCAGTCGGCAAGTTTTTCAACAAGCACCAGGATATTGTCGAGCAGCACCTTATCGACCCGCTTGTGCGGGTCGAACCAGGTATCGCGGCCTTTCAGCGCCTCGCCGCCCAGTAGACCGCTGACCGACCATTCACGCCGGAATTCTTCGCGTTCCGTAAGCGAATAGCGACGCGGCGACGCTTCGGGATTGTCGACCGACCAAGCCTCGACCCATGACGCATCGGCGACCAGTACGACACGAGCGAGGTTCTGGTTCCAAAGCCGTTCGCAGAAGGTTCGCAGTTCCTCTCGCCTCCCACCAGCGTCAGCACTCAGTCGGCGCTGGTCGATAAGGCAAACCGTCGGCACCCGGTCGATGCAGTACACGGCAGCACCGGCAGGCCCACGCTCCGAACTGAATATCGCGCGCAGCTCTGGCGCGAAGGGGTGGACGTCAACGGCGTCACTGCCGTTGACGACGAACGCTCCCGTCACCCGGTCATAGCCGAGATCGTCGACCCAAGGGCCGGCCAGATCGGGATGGTCGCTCATTGCCTCCATCCTGACCCATGTACCTCCTTCCAGCTAGCCCCCATTTTAAAAATGGTAGACTTTTTAACTCAGACCGTCATTTTTGTTCAATGGTCAAAGCCGAGCTCTCTAACCCTGTTAGGATCCCTGCCAAGCGCGGGCGTCCAAGGAAGGCGATCGGGGAGGAACCTTCTGCCGATCAGATGCGAAGGCTGCGGTTCATCGAGCGCGCAGCACTGTGGACAGGACAAATTGGCCGTCGAGCCGTAGCGACGACATTCGACGTCAGCATCAGCCATGTGACGTCGGACTTCCATCGCTACCGTAAGATGGCCCCGCGCAATCTGAGCTATGATGTGGCGGACAAATGCTTCCGGCCGACCGCTTCGTTCAAGCCGCTGTTCGCGGCGGAGGATCCTGCGGACATATTGAGCATCATTGCCGCGTCGGCCGCTCTTCCTAATCAGGAACGTGGGCGGCTGCTCGGCTTTGCCCCCCCGGTCGACTTGGTCCAGGCACTTCCGGTGATAGTCGACCAGACGCTGCTTGTGACGGTCTGCAGAGCAATGACGGCTGGGACAATGCTCGATATCATCTACCAGTCTATGGCAACGCCTGAGTCCGTTGCGCGCTCATTCGCTCCCCATGCACTGATCTTCACCGGGCAGCGCTGGCTGGTTCGGGGATGGGACAGTCGCCATCAGGCGCATCGCGACCTAGCCTTAGCGCGCATCGTGAGCGCCCGATCCGTCGGCGAAGTTGGCGATGCGCTACCCCGTGACGATCGCTGGCACGATTATGCGACGTTGGAAATCGGCCTCAAGGAAGGCCTGTCCCCGGGACAGGCTGAAGTGACGGCGCGCGAGTTTGGCATGCACCGGGCTGCCGACGGCGTCTACTTCGTCCGCATCGAGCCGCGCCAAGCAATGGTCCCTTATGTACTCGACCATCTACGCCTGCGTTCTACGGACCAAGGCGGACAAGCGGTGCCGATCCGACTGCGCAACTACGGTGAAATCCGAGATTTTGATCGACTTGGGGCATCGGGCTGAAAGGCGATCTGCAAGTCGCGTTCGTAAAGTGTAATTAACCTCCGCTGCATGATTGAGATGGCTCTTCGCAGCAACGCAATCCCTGATTTCCGAGCTAGGAAAACTGGCGTATGGTCACGCCGGTCAGAAATCGGGCCGTATGCAATTAGGCTCGGGACCTATTAAATAGCTTGCGTCATCGGTGGCGGGTTGATTCATTGGCGGCGGAGCAGCCACCCATGAGTGATCTGTTCTGGTTGACGGACGAGAAGATGCAGCGGATCGAGCCGTATTTTCTGCTGTTGCATGGCGTGCCCCGCGTGGATGACCGGCGGGTCGTCAGTAGGATCATCTTTGTGATCCGCAACGGCTTGCGTTGGCGGGATGCACCAGTGGCTTACGGTCCGCTCAAGACGATCTACAACCACTTCATCCGCTGGAGCCGGGTGGGTATCTTCAACCGCATCTTTGCCGGACTGGCGGCAGAGGACGGGCCGCAAGACCAGTTGATGATCGGTGCCCCGCATCTGAAAGCGTATCTGACAGCAGCCAGTCTGCTCAAGAAGGGGGGCTCTTTCCCGCTGAATCGAGCGAACCCGGCGCGGCTCGAACTCCAAGCTGCACGCCGTCTGCGATGGCCATGATCGCCCCCGCGCCCTGCCGCTCGCCGAAGGGCAGATGAGCGACTACAAAGGAGCCGCCCTCATGTTCGAGGCGACGCCTGCCGCTCCGGTGCTGCTTGCGGATCACCGCTATGACGCCGATTGGTTCCGCCAGGCGCTCGCTGCACGCGGCACTCCGGGCTACTCAGGCGTCGCCGATACTAAGCTGGGGGGAGGCAGGCGGCATTACCGCTGAGGACATCCGCGATCTGATGGTCGCAACTATCGAGCATCGCTTTAGTCCGCTGAACCGCTTGCCCTCACTCATCGATGGCTTAGCGACACGGCAGCCCTTACGTCGCTAACGACACTCGCCGCTTCGCCCGCGACATCGGTCTCGTGCCCCGCACCACGCCGGTCAGTTCTCCGCACTCGAACGGCATAGCAGATGCCTTGACGTGGGACACGACCGTTGACGTGCCGTGCTCTCTTAGAAGTTAATCAGCGGAGATTGTTGGCGTTTTTTCCGCGTCCTGATACCCTGCATTCGCACATGATTTCTCAGCTTATGCAGTGAACCGGGACAAGACCAAAAAATGCTTCTCGATAATAGGAGTCACGGCAAGGTTGTTGACGAGCTTCGAGAGGCCTTGAGCCCAGAATCGAGAATGTTGGTCTTGACCACCTCGTTTTCCGTTTTCGGTTATTCCGCATTGAAATCAGAGCTCGGCAAGGTTCAGGACTTGCGCATCCTGTTGACTCGCCCCGACGCCGCTCTTCCGCTGCCTCTGGCCGGGACGACTGAAGAAATTGGCCTTAAGAATGAGCTGAACCTCAAGCGCATCGCCGCCGAGTGCGCGGATTGGGTCCGGAAGAGGGTCCAGGTTAGGCAGCTCGCGGGAGCACCTATCGCTCAAAACATTTTTCATGTTCAGCCGCCCGCTGGCGAAGCGGTGGCCGTCGCCGGAACATCGGACTTCACCGCCGCTGGC
>CAJYHD010000358.1 GCA_913773715.1 uncultured Sphingobium sp. | reverse complement strand
GGCATAGGGCAGGTGGTGGCCGACGGGCTTCTCGCGCCGCGCGGCGCGTCCGTCCCCGTTCAGGGACGGTAGGAGTTGCATCGCCAGATCGCGTCGTTGCGCACCCGCGGGCAGCGGCTGACCCGCGTCAGCCACAGGTCGAAGAAGCGCGGTTCGCGCAGGCACAGCACGACGCCGGCCGCATGAATCACGAGCGCCGCGACGATCGCCCAGAGGCTATGGAAGATCAGGAACAGCTCGGTCGCGATCACCGCGTTGGCGATGAAATAGGGATAGGTCACGCCGGCGAACATCTGCGGCCGCGTCAGGGCGACGAACAGGGGATCGCGGTCGAGCCCGTCCATGTCAGTTGCCGAGCGTCGCCGTCGACTGGATTCCGGCGACGATGCTCGCCGCGCCGAACAGGATGAAGCAGCCCAGGATCACGGTCGCGCCATAGCGCCAGTTCATCCGCCCGGTCAGCATCAGGAAGCCGACCGAGGCGACAGCGATCACCGCCACGACGGTCGCCACGGTGCCGAGCAACGTCCCCTGCAACCAACGCACCGCGCCCACGATCGCGCCCGACCCGGCCGGATCGCCCGTCGACAGATCCTGCGCGCGCGCCACTATCGGCGCGAGCAGCCCCGCCAGAGCACTCGCAATCCGCCCCAGCGGCCGCGCCATCGATCGAACCGTCACCGTCTTTGCCCCGCCCGCTACGCTTTGATTTGTCGGCTCTTCATGGACCGCAAGTGGTCTTTTGCCAACAGGGCCCGGGGGAAATTGCGTGGTGTTAAAGTACAAAAATCCATAGCTTTGTTGCCTTGCCCGGCCAAGCTTCGTATAGACCCGGTCAAATCTTTAATGGGGAGCCTTTCCATGCAGACCGAAACCGTCGCGACCACCGAAACCACCAAGGCCGTCTGGGCGACCCCGGCGATCGAATCGTACGACGTCGCCGAATTCACGCTGAGCACATTCACGACCAATGCGGGCGACGGAATCAATAATCGGTCATAAGCTGCGGGATTACATTGCCGTATCTCTTTGGCGGGATCGCGCTCGACACGGATCTTGAGTTCCAGCAACTCGAAGATCTGGGTCGGCGGGTCCCGCGATTGCGTTTGGGCCTGCGGTCCGTATCCTCGTATCACGGCGACGAAACGATTTTGCACCAGTCGGACGGTCGTTACCGACTGACGACAGGCTTTGTCGGACAGGACAGCGAGCGGGACTGGGTATTTCGGTCGCGCTTTCCCGACAGCTTTACCTTTAGCCCGTCGCACCGAAGAATCGACTGCCATATCGCTTCGGCGGATCGTCAGGTGTGGCAGGATGTCCTGTTCCGCCGAATTATTCCTCGTGTCGCGACGACCTATGGCGCCATGGCGATCCATGCGGCCGCGATCGCGATCGATGGCCGTTGTCTGCTTTTGCTCGGTCCCTCGGGTGCCGGGAAATCGACTTTGACCGCTTTTTGCGCGCAGGCCGGATGGCGTGTGCTGAGCGATGACATCACATTGGCCTGGAACGACGAACGGGTGATGGTCGAACCCGTTCAGCGCGGCATGGGTGTATGGGACCGGGCGTGTAGTGCCTTGGCTCTTCCACCGGGGCAATGCGACCCGATGCCGGGGTATGACGGCCGTAAATATTCCTTCCAACCTGCCCAAGAGCCATCGTCAGCGGCGCATGGCCTGTCTGCGGTCCTCGTGCTCAACAGGTCATTTCAAGTGGTCGAACCAGTGTTTACCCGTATGCAGCCTGATGACGCGCTGCGGGCGCTGGTTCCACAAAACATTCCCTTCGTTGTCGAAACCCAACCCAGTGCGGCGACTGCAGCATCGTTCGGGCGGATTGCCGCTCTTTCACGACGGGTACCTTTCTATCGACTGGAATATCCCGATGGTTACGATGCCCTACCGAATACGGAAGCCGCGCTGCGCCACACGCCAATCGGTGAAACTATCGCATGACACCAACGCCGGACAATGGCGCGCCACGGTATGACCTGTGCGCTGAGGATCACGATTATCCCGATTGGACGGGATCTCCCAACCGGTCACTGCTGATCTGCAGCTATGCTCGATCGGGCAGTACATTGCTCGGAGAAGCCCTGTATTTTGCCGGCGAGCTCGGGTGCCCGCTCGAATATCTGCATGTTGGCTTTCGCGGCGGCTTCCAACAGCGGTGGGGTGCCGGCGACTTATCGAGCCTCGTCCACAAGATGTGGCGGCATCGTACCGATCCCAGTGGCACGCTTGCAATCAAACTATTCTGGCGTGACGTCGTCGATCTTGTCGATGCCATAGAACCGGCCGGTTTTCCCGATTTCCGGAATGTCCCGGCCGATGAGATTTCGCCCGATACCTATCGGGCTCTCAATGCGCTGTTGACCGAACTTTTTCCTAACCCCGTCCACGTTCATCTGGAACGTCGCGATCAGCTACGCCAGGCAATATCGGGCCTGACCGCAACCCAGACCAACGTCTGGCGAAAAATCGAGAAAGTCGAGGGCGATGAGCCGACACCTGTTGCCGCCTATGATTTCGACAGGATCAATGAATTGATTGTCAGTAATCTATTTTGCCAGGCGCACTGGCGCGCATTTTTTTGTGCCAATGGCATAGACCCGTATCCGATCATATACGAGAATATGATTTCAGATTATCATAATATCATTGGCGGCCTGTTGCGTAGATTGGGAAATCAGCGATCTGTGCCACCCATTCGTATGGAGCGACAATCGACAAGTCAGAATGAAGCAATGATGCGACGATTTCTGAACGACCAACGCGAACAAATGCGGCGATAATATTTACAGATCAGATAGAAGCCCAACCATCCGTCGCTTCGCTCAACCAAATGTCGAGTGAAATTATGTACCATAATGTGCTCAACCGGCTTAGGTCACGTTCCTCGTTGTAAGCTGGCTGCAGCCGGGTCAACATCGATCGAACACTGTCGCGGTCGACCCAGCCCAACGCGACCGGCAACAATTTATCGACGGGACGAAAGCGTATCCGTTCTAGAACTGCGTCGAGAATAGATTCAACGAAGCTGGCTTTATCGAGACGCGTTCGTACCGATTCAGCAAGCGAATGACGCATGGCTTCACGCAGTATGACTTTTCGAACGCCGCCGCGTTTCATCATGCGTGGTGCTGCCGTCATGAAGAAATGCGCTAGTCGCAAATCGTGCAACGGATGGCGCATTTCAACGCCGTGGCGTTCTGCCATTGCCAGCACGTTGTCATAGCCAACCGCGCGTCGTGCGGATTGAAAATTGGCATAGCGATGCTGTTGAATATAGTTTGAAAATGTCGCGGTCGGCGCAGCCTGAGTAAAACGTTCTGGCAGCGATATGGCCTTTGCCCAATCTGCGCGAATCCAGAAAGGCAACGTCTCGGCCAATGGACCCATATGCGAAAAGGCAATCCATCGATGATGGCAATGGCTGACTTGAGGCATGATACCCCAATACGCCGTTCGTGCTAAACGTCGCCACAGCGATTCATCCGGATATTGCTCGATGCCCTCGCGGATCAGCGCAAAGAAACGTCTTTGGCGAAACAGCTCCGCCAGGATTTCAACGCCACCGCTCATCCAGTCGTCGCCACCCTCCCCGGTCAGCAGAACGCGACTGCCTTGGCTCTCCATCAAGCGGAAGGCTGCGGTGCTGGTGTCGAAGACATTCGGGCGAACAGGGACATGATACGTATCAGCAACCCAACGATGGGCGTCGATGAAAGAATATGGGTCGGCGGCGGTAACGTGCGCCGTAATGCCGAGCTTTTCCTCGACCGCCCGACTCCAAAACGTCTCATCCTGCTCGCTGCCGGGAAATCGGGCGCTAATCGCCTGGAGTGGACGTCCGATTTGTCCGGAACGATGTAGATCGATCGCGCGGGTGACGATAGAAGACGAATCAAGTCCGCCCGACAGATGTGCGGATACAACCGTGTTGCACCGACTCGTTGCTATAACGGCCTGATTGAATAGCGTGTTGAACCGGTCGATATGATCCGTGTCGGACAAGCTTTCGTCGATGCCGGAGGGTGCGACGTGCCAGTGCCATTCGCGGATAATCCCACTCTTGATCCGCAAGGCACCGCCTTGTTGAAGCCGCTGTACGGCGCGCCACAGGGTTTCTGTATCGGTGACCGAGCGAACCGAGAGAAATTCACCAACCATTTCTAGGTTGGGAGCATGATCCAGTTTCAACCCCTTGAGCAACGACCGTGCATCTGTAGCAAAACCGAAGCGACCGCCGGCATGACTCCATATCAACGGCCGCCAGCCCAGCGGCGAGCGGGCCAGGAACAGGCTGCGGTCGCTCGTGTTCCACACCGCCAGCGCCCAGTCGCCGACCAGGCGGGTCACGCACTCCTCGCCGAAGCGTTCGAACAGCGCGAGGACCAGCGCGACATCGGGAGTTTCATCACGGCAGTCGGCGCGGGCCAGCGTTGCGATCACGTCGGGCCGGTTGTCGATGCGGCCGTCGAGCATCGCCACTAGGCGACCGTCCTGCGACACCAGCGGCTGCGTCTCGCCGACCGCCTGCGGGGTCGTGGCGTGATGATGGCGGATCAGGCAGGCAGGCCCGTCCTGCCACATGCAGATCCCGTCGAAGCCGCGGACCGGCGCGGCGGCGATCAGGCGTTCGGCGAGGGTCGGATCGAGCGGGTTGCCATCATCGGCGATGACGCCCGTGATGGCGCCCATGG
>CAJYHD010000357.1 GCA_913773715.1 uncultured Sphingobium sp. | reverse complement strand
GTATAATCCACCAGGTTCTGCGCAGCGGACACGGTGTTCAGGATTAGGTCAAATCGGCCGGTCTGCGCCACCAGCGCTTCCGGGTGCGTGGTGATCAGCACTTCGTCGGCGCCCAGCCTCCGAGCCTCATCAGCCTTCTGCGGAGATGTGGTGAAGGCGACCGTGTGCGCCCCCATGGCGTGTGCGATCTTGAGGCCGACATGACCGAGCCCGCCGATGCCGACGATGCCCACCGTCTTGCCGGGACCGGCCTGCCAGTGACGTAGCGGCGAATAGAGGGTGATACCGGCACATAGCAGGGGCGCCACGGCGGCCAGCTGGGCCTCATCGTGCTTGATCTGGAGCACGTAATGTTCATCGACGACGATGTGGTCGGAATAGCCGCCATAGGTGGGCGTGCCGGTGGCAGGGTCGATGCTGCCATACGTGCTGATCATGCCCTGGTCGCAATACTGCTCCATTTGCTCGTGGCATGACGGACACTGGCGGCAGCTGTCAACGATGCACCCGATGCCCACGATATCCCCGACAGCAAACTTCGACACTCCACTTCCGACAGCGGAGACCCGACCGACGATCTCATGGCCGGGTACGACCGGATAAATCGCCATCTGCCAATCATTGCGGGCGAAATGCACGTCGGAGTGGCAGATCCCGCAATAGAGAATGTCAATCTTCACGTCAGTCTCGCCGGTGTCTCGGCGTTCGAACCGGAACGGTGCGAAGTGGTCTGAGTCATGGGCGGCATAGGCGATGGCTTGGGGCATCTCTCACTCCTGACATCGGCGGCAACCCGCCATGGACTTCGGGTCTCGAACGATGTTCCACCCTCACCGGCGGCGGTAGTCACCAAACGGGTATGATCGGCGTTGTCAGAAATGCGCTAATACGATGCGGACTGACTACCGGACCAAGAAGGCGGGGTCACCCACAATCAGGATGCCGACGCCGGCTCACCGATAGAGCGGGTCGGGCGCACAGGATGGAATTCTCGGGAAAGCAGACCATGCCGCCATGAAGGACGAGCGATATGAGCAGCTTCGACTTGTTGATTCGCAACGGCACGATCGTCGATGGGACGGGCGGTGAGCCTTACGCGGGCGACGTGGCGGTGAAAGACGGCGTCATCGCCGCGGTCGGCAATATCCAGGGCGGCGGCGTCCATGAGATCGACGCGAGTGGATGCATCGTCACCCCCGGCTTTGTGGACGTGCACACCCACTACGATGGCCAGATCACTTGGGAAAACCGGCTCGCGCCATCGTCGGACCATGGGACAACCACGGTGGTGATGGGCAACTGCGGCGTTGGCTTCGCACCATGCCGCCCCGGCGACCGTGACGGGATGATCCAGCTCTTGGAAGGTGTCGAGGACATTCCCGGCATCGTCATGGCCGAGGGGATCCCTTGGAACTGGGAAACCTTCCCCGAGTATCTCGACGCTTTGGAGCAGCGCCATGCCGATATCGATTTCGCCGCGCAGCTGCCGCACAGCCCCTTGCGCGTCTACGTCATGGGCGAGCGGGGTATCCGGTTGGAGCCACCCACCGAACACGATCTTGCCGAGATGCGTCGATTGACCGAGGAGGCGATGCGCGCCGGGGCGCTAGGCGTGACCTCGTCCCACAATGTCGCGCACCGCTTCCCGTCGGGCGCGTTCGCGCCTTCGGTAAAGACTGAAGCTCCCGAACTGCTTGCGATGGCAGCCGGGCTGCGCGATGCAGGGATGGGCGTGTTCCAGTTCCTGGGTAACTACAACCTGACGGCCGAGCAGCAATTCGACCTGATCCGACAGGTCGCGGAAGAAGCGGGGCGGCCGCTCTCATTCACTTTTGCGCAGTCGCCTACGGATCCGGATGGCTGGCGAGAGACGCTTCGCGAGATGGACGAGGCCCACGCCCGCGGCTTGGAGATCCGTGGCCAGGTGTTGCCACGCCCGACGGGCGTGCTGCTGGGACTCGATCTGTCGTTCCACCCGTTCGTGTTCAATCCCAGCTACAAGGCGATCGCGCACCTGCCCCTGACTGAACGGGTGCAGGCGATGCGCGACCCCGACGTGCGGCGGGCGCTGCTCGCAGAGAAGCCGGAGCATCCGAACGAGTTCTTCCACTATATCATCAGTGAAAAGGAAATGCTGTTCGTGCTGGGCGACCCGCCGAATTACAATCCTCTTCCCGAAGAAAGCCTGAGCGCCAAGGCCAGCGCACAGAACCGAGACGTCATGGAGGTGATCTACGACGCCCTGATCGCGCGCGACGGACACGAGATGATCTATCGCCCACTGGGCAACCTGAAGAACGAGCCTCGGTTCGAAAGCGTGGGCCGCGACATGCTGCGGCACCAGCACACGATCATCGGCCTAGGTGACGGAGGGGCGCATTACGGCATGATCTGCGACGCGGCGTTCACCACCTATTTGCTGACGTATTGGCTGAACGATGCCACGCCGGAGTACCGGCTGCCGCTCAGCCAAGCGATCCACATCCTTACCCGCGAGCCAGCGGTGGCGGTGGGACTGGCTGACCGCGGCCTGCTCCAGCCGGGATACAAGGCCGACATCAATGTGATCGATCTGCCGCGCCTGAAGCTTCACGCGCCGCGTACCGTCTGCGATCTGCCGGCTGGCGGCCGCCGCCTGAAGCAGAAGTCGGACGGCTACGTCGCCACGATTGTGTCGGGCGAAGTCACTTATCGTGAAGGCGTGCCTACCGGAGCGCTGCCAGGCCGCTTGCAACGCTTTGCGCGGCAGGCCGTCGAAGCACCCGTTCCGACATGAGGGCACATCGGCCGCAGCTGCCCCCTCCGTCAGCTGCGGCCGAACATTGCGACGCTGCGCAGGATCACCCGCACGAGATCAGCCTGCCGGCGTACGCCCGTCTTCAGGAATATGCGCTTGCTGTAGGTGCGCGCGCTGTTCTCGGTGATGCCGAGCTGCTGCGCAGCCTCGCGCAGGGTTGCTCCTTCGCTGAGGAGGATGGCCAGCATCGCCTCTGACGGAGCCAGGCCGAACAGCTTGGACAGCA
>CAJYHD010000356.1 GCA_913773715.1 uncultured Sphingobium sp. | reverse complement strand
TCAGCGCACTCGAGGGCGTCGTATCACCGCTTCCCTCGGCGGTGATTACGCGTGAGCGGATACCTCGGCGCGTAGCGCTTGCGTCTGCGCGTCGTCCACCGCTCCATCGACGATCACCACCTTGTAGACAGAGCGCGCCGCCTCCGCGGTAACATAGCCGTCAAGAACATCCTCCAGCACCGCCGCTGGACTGCGGTCGATCGCAAGCCCATAGCCCGCGCCGCCCGCGCCCCGCGCCACGGCGCGGTCGCCGATGCGAACCGGCATGCGGTAGGTACCCACGCGCTTCTCCTCGGGTGTGCCAAGCCGGACGATCATCTCGTTCGCCTCGGGCTGCGCACCGCCGCCCAGCGCCCACGGCCTCTCCTTGGATCGCTTGGTGATCGACAGGAACTCGCCATCTTGCGTGAAGCGGATAAGCCGTTCGGTGCCCATTCCACCACGCTGCTTGCCCGCGCCGCCAGAGTCGGGCTTGACCTCGAATTTCTCCATCATCATGCCGGTCTTCATCTCGATGACCTCGATCGGCGTGTTGCGCACTAGGCTGCCCGAGATGTGGTTGGTGGCGTTGATGCCGTCGAACTCGGCGCTGCCGCCCCAGCCCACCGGCTCGTTGTTGGACACCGCGTACATCGCTTTGGTCAGCGGATCGGTGCCGATCATCATGAAGCCCAGCGTGTCCCCGCCCGAACATGCGGCGATCCGCTCGGGCATTCCCTGCGCCAGCGCTTTATACACCAACTCCAGCGCGAGGTGAGCGGGCCATTGGGTGAACGTGGCGGACGGGTAGACGGCGTGGAAAAGGTTGCCCTCGGGGGCGATCACCTGGAGCGCGCGGAAAGAGCCAGCATTGTTGCGCTGCGCAGCCGAAGTGAGCGATTTGAGGACGAACTTGCAGATCGTCTGCGTCAAGCCGATCGGTATGTTGATCGGCCCGCGGACTGCCGGCGAAGATCCAGTGAAATCGCACGTCAGGCCCTCGTCGTCGATGGTGACCTTGACATGGATTGGCACCGGATCGTTGCTGATACCGTCATCGTCCACCACGTCGGATGCTTCCCATGTCCCGCGTGGCAGCTCGGACAGAGCCCGGCGCACCAGTGCGTCACTGGCCTGTTTGATCCGCTCCACAGCTTCATCGAAGGCACCACGCCCGAACTTGGCGAGGATCGCGTTCAGCCGCTCGACACCGGTCCGTGTGGCCGCCACTTGCGCGTCAAGATCGCCCATTACGGGGCCGGGCATGCGCGAGTTGAACTTGATGATGTCGACGATGTCCTTCACCGGCGCGCCATCCTTGTAGATGCGGGTGCCGGGGAAGATCAGTCCTTCCTGGTGCATATCCGTGGAATCGAGCACATAGCCCGGATCCTTGGCGCCCAGATCCATCCAGTGCGCGCGGATACAGGTATAGGCGAAGGGTTTATTGTCGCCATCCGCGAAAACCGGCGCGAACAAGGTGGCATCCAGCGCGTGCGCCGAGTTCCAATAGGGGTAGTTCATGATGAAGATATCGCCGGGGCGCATGGTCTCCGCACCGGCAAACTCCACGCCCTTGCGGATCGCGTAATCGTTAGCCCCCAGGAAGAAGGCGAGGCCCGGCGCGTCGGCGATTAGCTCCAGATCCGCATCGTAGACCGAGATCCCGAAATCAAGCACTTCGTAGATCACGGGGTTGAACGCGGTGCGGATCAGAGTGCGGCGCATTTCTTCGGCGGCAGAGACGAGATAGCTGCGGATCACCTCGACGGTCGCGCCGTCGAGCTTGGCCTGGGTTGGGACGGGCGGGTTCATGCGGTCCTCCGGCGGATGATGAGGTGGCCATGGTTATCGACCAAGACGGTCTGGTCGGAGTGGATCACGGTTGTCGCCGTACCTTCCTCGACAATCGCCGGACCATCGAAGGTGTGCCCTGCGGCGAGCAGCATCCGATCGTAGACCGCGAACGCGGTGCGTTCGCGCTGAGCAAAGCAGAATGCATCGCGCGATCCGACTTGTGCCTGCTCGGACGGCCCGGTGGCGACCGGAACGATCGGCAGCGTGGGCTTGGGCATGACCGCGCTTGCCCGGACCCGCAAGTTGACGATCTGGACCGGTGCCGCGATTGCATGGCCATAGCGCTCCCTATGCAAATCGTCGAACCGCGCGCGCAAGTCCGCCAGGAACTCGCCGTCGCCCAGCTCGATCTCCAGCGCATGCTCCTGTCCCGCATAGCGACACTCGACCAGACGCAGGAACCGCCGCTCGGTTTCGCCGCCACTTTGCCCTTCCAGCTGGCGCTGCGCGTCCTCCACTAAAGTGGCGAACGCCTCTTCTACTGGTGCTTGCGATGCGGCATCGAGCAGCCGCAATTGCGTCAGCGCCACGTCGGTGACGATGTCGGACATCAGCATGCCCCAGGCAGAGAAAACTGCAGGCGATTGCGGCACAATCAGTTCAGCGTTCATCACTTCGCGGGCGATGAGCGGCGCAATCATCGGCCCGGCGCCGCCGAAGGCCAGCATCGAGAAGTCACGCGGATCGCGTCCACGCTCGACGGTGATCTCGCGGATCGCACCGGCCGTGCGGGCGACCAGCACGTCGAAGATGCCGGCCGCAGCCCGGTTGATGTCTATGCCAAGCGGCCCGGCCACCATCTCTTCCATGCCGCGCCTTGCGGCAGGGACATCAAGGTCGACAGTGCCACCCAGGAACGTCGAGGGATCGAGGAAGCCCAGGATCAGCGCCGCGTCGGTCGTGGTCGGTTCCTTGCCGCCGCGCCCGTACGCGATCGGACCCGGCTGCGACCCGGCGCTCTGGGGCCCCACCTGGAGCAGCCCTTCCTGAACCCAGGCGATCGAGCCGCCCCCCGCGCCGATACAGCGGATGTCGAAGATCGGGATGAGCGCCGGCAGATCGGCCAGAGGCGCCTCATGCATAACCAGCGGCTCGCCGTCCTCGATGACGGCGGCGTCGAGGCTGGTGCCGCCGTAGTCCAGTGTCAGCACGCGATCGCGTCCAATCGCCTTGGCGAGCTGGCCTGCGCCGATAAGCCCGCCAGCCGGGCCGGACAGGACGGTGTAGATCGGCGCCCGGCGCGCGGTCTGCGCGGTCATCGCTCCGCCTGCGGAACGCATGATGAGAAGCTTGCCGACAAAGCCCGCGTCGACCAAGCCGTTCTCCAGGCGCCCGACATAGTCGTTGAAGATGGGGTTGATATAGGCATCGACCACGGCCGTCGCCGTACGCTCGTACTCCCGATACTCCCGCGTGATAGCGCTGGACGCAGAAACCGCGAGGTTGGGGTAAGCCGTGCGGATCAAGCTAGCGGCGCGCTCTTCGTGCGCGGGATTGCGGTAGCTGTGCAGGAAGCAGATCGCGACCGAGCGAATACCCGCCGCGACCAAGTGGCCGGCGGCGTCCACCACCGCGGCCTCGTCCAAAGGTTCGACCTCGTCGCCGTGGGCATCGATCCTGCCACCCACACCATAGCGATTGCGGCGCTTCACGATGCTCGCTTCGCGCTGATACCGGTAGTCGTACATCGAGGCGGCGGGCACATCGGCGCGGCCGATCTCGAACACGTCGCGAAAGCCCGCGTTGGTGATGATACCGGTCTCCACCCCGCGACGTTCGATGACGGCATTCAGGCCCAGTGTTGTGCCGTGGACGAACAGTTCGGTGTCGTTCAACGCGACGCCCAGGCGATCGAGCGCGGCGAGCACACCCCGAACAGGCTCATCCGGGGTGGTGGACGCCTTGGCCAGCCTGGTCGTCCCGTTTTCAGAGTCGAACAGGATCGAATCCACAAATGTGCCGCCGATATCCACGGCGACCCGATATCTCTTCATGCAGCGCTTCCCCGCATCTGGTGTACCCCGATAATGCGCTGCGATGATATTGCGGAAACGGCGCAAGAAATCGCCAAGTCATTGCATCACGCGCAAAAACGCGGCTGCCCCCTTGTCGCACGCGCAGCATGTGACACCATCCGTGCGGCAAGCGCGCCCCAAGCGTCCCTGGAGAAAACGTCTGATGAAGTTGTTGCGCAAACTCGCCGGGCTCGTCGAGCGCAATCCCGAGCGCCCGCCCGAGGCTGGCGAGCTGCGCCGCTGGCCGTTCCTGACTCTGGTACTGGTGGGCGTCTCGATCTCAGTGCCCTTCTTCGCGTTCGGGGGCCAGCTGGGGCAGCGCGCGGACTTCACCACTGTCGCGATCGGCGTGATCCTGGGGAGCGCGCTGCTGGGCATCTGGGGGGTGATCACCGGCTACATCGGCCTTGTTGCCCGATTGCCTACGGCCATGATCATCCAGCGCACGTTCGGTCGAAACGGATCGATGGCGATCGTCGCGATGATGGTGCTCACATCGTTCTGCTGGTTTGGCCTGCAGACGCAGATCCTGGTCAAGAGCCTGTCGGCGATTCTGCGTACCCAGCTGAACTATCAGCTCGATGAGCGGCTCGGCGTGGTGCTGGTAGGCGCCCTGATCGCCTCGACCGCAGTCATTGGCGTCAAGGCAATGGGCAAGGTTGCGGTGGTCAGCGTGCCGCTTCTGCTTTTGGCGACGCTGGTTCCGCTAGCCATCGGGCTCGATCGTCATGGGGCGGAGGCGCTGTTCGCCGCGCGCGTGATCGATGCCCCGATGGGGCTGGGCATGATCGTGTCCGTGGTGGTGGGCGCGGAGGTGTTCGGCTGTTCCATCAACCCCGATCTCAGCCGCTTCCTCAAGACGGCCGGCGACAACGCGACGGCGATGACGATCAACTATGCCGTAGCGTTCCCGCTGCTGCTGATCCTGGCAGCCGCGCTGGGTACGCTTTACGGTAATGCCGATCTGGTTGCGACAATGCTGGCGGCCGGCATCGCCCTGCCCGGCACACTGATCATCATTCTTGCCACCTGGACCAGCAACGACAAGAACCTGTACGCCTCCGCACTGGCACTGTCGGCGCTATTTCCCAAGGTTGAGCGCTGGCAACTCGCCACAGTCGCAGGCGTGCTCGGCACGTGCCTTGCCGCTGCAGACATCCTGGGCCATTTTATCCTGCTGCTGACCTTCATGGGCTTGCTGATTGCTCCGATGTCTGGCGCTTACGTAGCGGACTTTCTGATGAATCGCACGCGCTACACCGACGCCAACGCCGCCATTCCAGCGTACCGCGCGGCACCGATCGCCGCTTGGATCTTCGGCATAGTGATTGGGATCATGACCCTGCCGCGCGAAAACGTGGGCCTGGGGTTGTTCGAACTGACTCATGCCCCGACCGTCGACGCCCTACTGGCCGCCATGGCCTTCCTGTTCGTGGCCCAACGGGTCACGTCGGCACGCCCAGCAACTGCCTGACTATCTTTTGGAGTCCTGCATGACCGATACGCCCAATCCGATCACCCGCATGTTCAACTGGTGGAACGGAGCTTACCACGGCGATGGCTTCACGCCAGAAGCCTTTGCCGAGCACTTCACCGCCGACGCTCCGTTCATCGTCGATGGCGGTGTGCGCGGCACTGGTCCAGCCGAGATCTGCGAGCACTTTGCCCGCATTGCGGCGCAGACTGACGCTGTGGAACTGGTGACCCCCGTGATCGCGACGCTGGCCGACGAAGCGCAAGGCTTTGTGCAATACCGCTGCACCTTTTCGTCTGGCGACAAGCACGGATCGGAAGTGTGCCTTGCCCACGCCAAGCTGCAGGATGGCAAGATCGCCCGCTTCGAAGTGATAGGCCGCGTAGAGGACTGATCTACCCACCTAGAAAGGGCCCGGTCTTACAATGGCGGCCGGGCCCTTCTTCGTCAGGGTTTTCGCCGTGATCACATCAGAGGAGCGAGGTATCTATGTGCCTGCGCAGCAGTGCGTAGCGGATCGGTCGGCACGTCGTATTCGACAAAGAAGTGTTCAACGCCGGCCCGTTCGGCTGCCGGAATTACACGCCGGAAATCGACCAGGCCCGTGCCCGGATCGCGCACGCTGCCATCGGCGGCGACGTCCTTCATGTGCACCATCTTGAACCGGCCAGGATAGCGCTTGAAATACGCTACCGGGTCCACGCCAGCCTTGGTAGCCCATGCCAGATCAAGCTCGAACTTGAGCTTTGAGGGATCGGTGCCCTTCAGGATCAAATCGTAGGGCACGTCAATGCCGACCTTCGTGAACTCCTGATCGTGATTGTGATAGGCAAGCTGGAAGCCGCGATCATGTGCAGCTGTCGCCGCCCGGTTGAGCGCGGCAATCAAGGTCTTGATCTGAT
>CAJYHD010000355.1 GCA_913773715.1 uncultured Sphingobium sp. | reverse complement strand
AAACTCCGGCTGAAACCGCTCGGGGCAGAGCGCGCCGCCGCCGCCTTCCTGCGTTTTTTCGGAGAGCCCGCCCCGGCATGCCTTGGCATGGTAGAGGGGCTGACTCCCGGCGACTTCGCGGTGGTCGTGCGCCAGTTGCGTCACTGGCCAGCGGCGGATGCACTGGAATTGGTGGAACGGCTGCGAGCGGAGGTTGCTGTGAAACCTGGCCAATCGGTGCGACTTGGCTTTTGAACAGATGGACGGGGTGGCCGCTGCCACCCCGTTCGATCGTCACAATGGGGCCTTTGTCGGCTTTCTGCGCCCGCGCCAACACGGCGGCCTCGAACGCCTGTTTGAGGTGGCGACCCGTGTCAGTGTCCGCTTTTAGGATGATGGAATGGTAGCCTTCCGTCGGTGCGATACGTTGCATTCGTCCATTCCAGCGCGCAGACTCGCTAACCGAACAGCGGCTTCAGCGGATTGCCGATGAGCCCGCTGACCGTCGCTGCCTGGATGCGGGTGGCTGGCCAGAGCTTGGACAAGGGCCCGACGATGCGGTCGCGCACGAATGGGATCGTACGGCTGTCGGACTGGTACACGGGGGTGAGCAGCGCGGTCAGTGCTTGGTACAGGCGGACGTGCCGCCGCCGCATCGAGACCGCCGAACCGAGTGCCGCCGCGACATCCGGTGATCGTCGTAACGCTAGCGCCAGGGCATAGGCATCGAGCAGCGCCATGTTCGCGCCTTGGCCCAGTTGCGGGCTGGCAGAATGCCAGGCATCGCCGATGTGGATCATGCCCGCCTCCGCAGGCGTCGATAACGTGCGGTGTGCATAATGGGCGAAGGCGAGTTGATCGGCCGATCGAATCTGATCGAGCAATCCTCGCGTTGCTGGCCATAGTGCGGCTACCTGGGCCTTCCAGGCATCGATTCCCGCCATATGCCATTCGGCCAGCCGATCCGCGCGCAACGACCAGAATAGCGCGGCCTGAAGGCGCATGCCGCCGGGAAACCGGCCGATAGGCAGAACGCCGACCATCACGCTCGCCCGCCGATAGCGCTGTTCGAGCGTGCCTGGATCGAAACCGGCATTATCCGGCCAGTCCAACGTGCCCCAGAGCGCACCATAGGCGAGTTGGCGACCACAGGGTGGTGCCAGCGGCGTCCGCGTGCCGAGCGCATCGACGATCAGGTCGAACGGCCCGATGCGACGGCCACTCTCCAAGAGCAGAAGTCGGCGGTCATCTGCTGCCAATTCGCTCCCTGTCACCGCGCATCCGGTTTCGATGGCGATCCGCTCGGCAGTGACGGCCTCATGCAGCATGGCGAACAAGGTTGAGCGGTGGACGCCGATCCCGAAGCCTGCGTCTTTGCCGAGCGCGGCATAGCGAACGTCGAGGACGACCCGGCCGCTGCTTCCCGCCTCGCCATGGAGCCGATCGATGCGCGCACCGTGGCCGAGCAACGTATCGGCCAGCCCGAGTTCGCGCAGAACGGCAAAGCCGGTCGGCTGGATCATGAGCCCCGATCCCACCGGGCGGGGCGCATCGAACCGCTCGAACAACGTGACGTGGTGGCCGTCGCGATGCAGCAACAACGCCGTGGCGAGACCGGCCGGGCCACAGCCCGCTATGGCAATATGAAGACGCTGCATCGCACCAGCTTAACCGAGCTTTGGCGTGACGGCATCCTCTTTGATGCTGGCGATGGCCACGGACTGCTCTATGCCGACCGACGTCCGCTCACCGCCGGACAGGCTTCCTATCGATCGCGGCTGGCAGTACCCAGTCGGCGGTGTCGAAGTCCGCCTTAGTGCATCCCCGGCTTCGATCCTGGTCAGGATCGACAGCTGGCTGTGGACACTGAGCGCCGGGACGACGCTATCCCCGCCGTGCTAAAGCCGGGCAGGCCGATTGACCGTGCCCGCGCGGTGGACCGTGCCGGACGAGGGAAGCGCTTCGCCTGCGACGATGTGCAGCAGCGTCGACTTGCCCGATCCAGTGCGCTCGACCAGGCCGGTACGCTCAGCACCGACCTACAAAGTCAGATCATGGACGAGCGGTCGGCCGTCAGGCGTGGCGGCGGAGAGGTTGGAGAGCGTGAGGAAGCTCGATATAGATATCGTGGTGGACGGAAAGGGCAGGGCGGGTGGCGCTGATCTTCCAGTCGTGCATGGTCGCGTCACCCGATGTCAGAGACAGCCGAGGCCCGCCAGCGTCATGCGAACCGCGTCGTCGAGGGGCGTGTGGGGTTCCTGCCCGAGTGCCGCCACCAGGCGATCATTCGCCAGGCGCACCGGCTGCTGCCAGAGATAGCGCATCTCCATCAACTCGCGCGGCGTCGTGGCGAACAGCGCTGCCAGGCGAAGCTGCCACCAGGGCAGGGGGTGGATCGGCACGGCTGGGTCACCGAGCACACGGGCAATCGCCTCGACCATCTGGCGCCCGTCCGGGTCCCAATGGCCGTCCATGTGAAAGCGCGCGAAGGCCGGGAGGTTCGGGCAGTCGAGCAGCCGCGCCATCGTCTCGGCGACGTCGGGCAGGTACGCCCATTGATGACCCACGCCGCGCGTTCCGGGATTACGGATCACGCGGGGGCGCGAACCGGGGGCAATCAGTCCCTGACCGAACCAGTTGTTGGCGGCGCTAGGGCCGAAAAAATCGCCCGCGCGGACGATCAGGACCCTGGCGTCGCCAGCGTCGGCGGCGGCTTCCAGGCGCCGTTCCAGTTCGACGCGGATCGCGCCCTTGCGGGTATGCGGATGCTGCGGGACATCTTCGGCGATCCTTGGAAAGGCATCCGTGCCGAAATTATAGACCGTCCCCGGCAATAGGATACGGGCGCCGCTCGCCTTCGCCGCCGCCAATGTGCTGTCGATCATCGGCAGGACCAGTTTCTCCCAGTCGCGATAGCCCGGCGGGTTCACGGCATGGACGATGACGTCCGCTCCCATGGCTGCGGCCATCACGGCCGCCGGATCCAGCGCATCGCCCGTCACGCCGATGCATCCCTTAGGGAGGCGGGCGGTATCGCCTCGGATCAGAGCCCGGACGGTCCAATTGGCGGCAAGCAGTCGCCGGGCCATCGCTCCGCCGATACCTCCGGTAGCGCCCAGGATCAGTGCCGTTCGCTGTGTCATCATCGCCTCCATCGTTATGGCGGCGATGATGGGTGCGGTTTGATGCAACGGGAATTGTTGAAAAGCGGCAAGCTGTTATACGGAAATCGATGAGAAACGAACCGAGCTGGGACGTGTATCGCAGTTTCGCCGCCGTGCTGCGCGAGGGATCCTTGTCCGGTGCGGCTCGG
>CAJYHD010000354.1 GCA_913773715.1 uncultured Sphingobium sp. | reverse complement strand
CCCTCGATACACCGGGCGCGAAGTTGCGTGCCGCGCGGGAAGCGCAGGGGCTTTCGATACAGGATGTCGCCACCCGCACCCGCATCGCCCAGCGTCAGCTGGAGGCGGTGGAGAGCGATAATTATGCCGCGCTGCCGGGCATCCCCTATGCCGTCGGATTCGCGCGCGCCTATGCCCGCGCCGTCGATCTGGACGAGGTGGAGATCGCTGCCGACGTCCGTCGAGCCGTCCACAATAGCGACATGGGCGCTAACCGCTACGAAGCCTATGAGCCGGTCGATCCCAAGCGCGTGCCCTCGCGTTCCTTTGCATGGATTGCCGCCTTCATCGCGCTGCTTCTGATTGCGGGCTACACGCTTTGGCGCACCCAGTTCATGACCCCGCCCACCAGCGAGGAGATCGCCGCGCAGCAGGACAAGGCCGCAACCCCCGCCGCCGCACGCCCCGCCGCCACGCCCGCCGCGCCGCGCGGACCGCAGCCCGTCGTCTTCACCGCCGTCGATGACGTCTGGCTGCGCATTTATGATGAGGCGGGCGAGCGGCTGAAAGATGGCCTGATGAAAAAGGGTGACCGCTTCGAGCTGCCCGCCGCCGCGCGCAATCCGATGATCCTGACCGGCCGTCCGCAGGCGCTGACCGTCACCGTCGGCGGCAAGCCGATCCCGCCGCTCGGCGCTGCCGATCGCACGATCGCCGACGTGCCGGTAAGCGCCGATGCGCTGCTGGCCCGCGCCGCCGCCGCCTCGGGCCAGCCCGACACCGCGCCTGCACAGACGCCCAATCTGAGCGGGCAGGGGCCAGCCGCCGCCGCGCCCACACCGGCCGCGCAACCTGCGCCCGCCGTACCGGGCGCCTGATCCGCAGGCCCGCCCGACGCAGATCGATAAAGTCGCGGCTTTACCGCTTCGAATAAGGGCTTATGCTCGGGGGCGAATGGTTAAGTCGGGGAATATCATGCGTACCATGTTGTTTGCGGCCTCCGCTCTGGCGTTGAGCGGGCCGCTGTTCTTCGCCGCCGCGCCCACGGCCTCCGCTCAGGTCGAACAGCGGGTCGATCGGCTCGAAAAGGAAATGCGCGCGGTCCAGCGCAAGGTTTTCCCCGGCGGCACCCCGCTGGAGGCGGAAATCACCAAACCCGCTACGCCCACCGTGGCCCCCGGCACGCCGTCCTCTGCACCGATCGCGGACCTCACCGCTCGCGTGTCCTCGCTGGAACAGCAGCTCGCCTCCATCACCAATCAGGTGGAGGAGAACAGCTTCAAGTTGAAGCAGATGGAGGACGCCTTCACCAAATATAAGGCGGGACTCGAAACCCGCCTCTCTGCATCGCAGCCCGCGCCCATGGTCAATCCGTCCGTAGCGGTTCCCGCCACCGGCAGCGCACCCACAAAGCCCGCTGCCTCCAAGCCCGCCGAAGCAGAACCCGCACCCGGCGCCAGCGAAGAGCGCAAGACCGCTGTCGCCGCGATCGAGCGTCCGAGCACCAAGGACGCCGCGATGGACAGCTACAGCTACGGCTTTCGCCTGTGGGAAGCGAAATTCTATCCCGAAGCGCAATCGCAGCTCAAGGCCACCGTCGACAAATATGGCGACAATGCCGTCGCCAGCCGCGCCGCCAACCTGCTGGGCCGCGCCTATCTCGACGATGGCAAGCCGGCGCTCGCTTCGGTCGCCTTCTACGAAAATTACCAGAAGCGCCCCCGTGGCGATCGCGCCGCCGACAGCCTCACCTATCTCGGCGAAGCGCTCATTCAGCTGAAAAAGCCCGCCGACGCGTGCAAGGTCTATCAGGAACTGGAGCAGGTCTATGGCACCAGCCTGTCGTCCAGCCTGCGCAGCATGATGGACAAGGGCCGCACCCGCGCCAAGTGCAGCTGACGCCCGCCGCGCTGGGGGAAGCGACCGGCGCGCTCGTCGGCAATGATGCGAACGCGCGCTTCGGTATCGCGGTATCGGGCGGGCCGGACAGCATGGCGCTGTTGCACCTCGCCGCCCTCGCTTGGCCGGGGCGCGTCGAAGCCGTCACGATCGACCATGGCCTGCGCGCCGCCTCCGCCGAAGAAGCGGCCATGGTCGCCGAATGGTGCGCGAAGCAGAGTATCCCCCACGCCATCCTGACCCCCGACATCGCGCCCGACGGCAATGTGCAGGCGTGGGGCCGGGCGCAACGCTATGCTCTGATTGAACGCTGGCGGGAGCAGCGCTGCATCGACTGGACCCTGACCGCACACCACGCCGACGACCAGCTCGAAACGCTGCTCATGCGCCTCAACCGGGGTTCGGGCGTCGCGGGTCTCGCTGGCGTCCGCGCCAAGCGGGGCAGGGTGATCCGCCCGCTGCTCTCAGTGCGGAAAGCGGCGCTCGCCGTCCACTGCGCGGAAAATGGCGTCCCCTATGTCGACGACCCCTCCAACGAGGATCATCGCTTCGATCGCGCCAACCTCCGCGCCGAACTGCGCGACGCTCCCTGGCTCAACCCCGAAGCCGCCGCCCGCAGCGCTGCCGCCCTTGCCGAAGCGGAGGAGGCGCTGAACTGGTCAGTCGAATACATCGCGCAGGAGCATGTCCGCACCGATGGCGCAGGCTGGAGCCTCGACTGCACCGACTTTCCGCGCGAATATCTGCGCCGCCTCGTCCTCCTCATGCTGGCCCGTGCTGCCCCCGAAGCACCGCAACCGCGCGGCGAAGCCCTCGACCACGCCATTGTGAAGGCGCTACAGGGCGGCAAGGCAAGTCTTGGCGATTGGCTGATCGCAGGGGGAGCGACCTTGCGTCTTTTCCCCGCGCCGCCGCGCAAATCCTGAAAAGTTCCACCACCGAACGCGCCCTGCCAACGCTTCACCGATTTCGCATGGTGTGTAGGCAAGATTTTAACGTCCGACATGGTTAATCGCGGCGAACCTTGAAGTGGGAATCGGACATGTTTGAATTTGCGGCGCTGAGCTATGGTCTGCTCGCCAGCGTCATCCTTTCGGCGGCACAGCGCAATCGCAAGCTCGCCAAGCCGCATCCCCCGATGCTCCTTTACATGGGCTATCTGATGTGCGGCGTGTCGGCGGGCGTCGCCATCGCGCTCGCCTTTATCGCGGTGCGGAGCCTCATCGGCGCATAAGCGTTGATGCGCGGGGGCAGAGACCTGTCGCGCCGCCTTGCGATTTTGCGGCGCTGTCCTATCTTGGCGGGTGAAAGAGAGTCAGGATGAACGACGACAAAGAACCGCAGGGCAATCCCTGGATCAAAAGCGCGATGATTTGGGCCGGGGTGATCGTCGCCCTGCTGCTCTTCGTCTCGATGTTCGACAGCCGTTCGGCGTCGCAGGCCGGGACGGGCATCGCCTATTCCGAATTCCGGTCCAAGGTACAGGAAGGGCAGGTGAAGGAGGTCGCGATCGCGCCCGACAAGATCACCGGCACCCTCGCCAGCGGCCAGCGCTTCTCGACCGTTCCGGTGAATGATCCCAGCCTCACCAAGATGCTGGACGACAACAGCGTCAAATATTCGGGTCAGGAACAGGAGCAACCGAGCTTCTGGATGATCCTCATCTATCAATCGCTGCCGTTCCTGTTGATCCTGGGCATCGCTTTCTTCGTGCTGCGCCAGATGCAGAAGGGCGGCGGCGCGGGCGGCGCGATGGGCTTCGGCAAGTCGAAGGCCAAGCTGCTGACCGAAAAGCACGGCAAGGTGACCTTCGATGATGTCGCCGGCATCGACGAAGCGCGCGAGGAATTGCAGGAAATCGTCGAATTCCTGAAGGACCCGAGCAAGTTCGCGCGTCTGGGCGGCAAGATTCCCAAGGGCGCGTTGCTCGTCGGTTCGCCCGGCACTGGCAAGACGCTGCTAGCCCGCGCCATCGCGGGTGAGGCGGGCGTGCCTTTCTTCACCATTTCTGGTTCGGACTTCGTCGAAATGTTCGTCGGCGTCGGCGCGAGCCGCGTGCGCGACATGTTCGAACAGGCGAAGAAGTCGGCGCCGTGCATCGTCTTCATCGACGAAATCGACGCGGTCGGCCGTCATCGTGGCGCTGGCCTCGGCAATGGCAATGACGAGCGCGAGCAGACGCTGAACCAGCTGCTGGTCGAAATGGATGGCTTCGAAGCGAACGAGGGCATCATCATCGTCGCGGCGACCAACCG
>CAJYHD010000353.1 GCA_913773715.1 uncultured Sphingobium sp. | reverse complement strand
GGACGATCGGGGTGACGCTGGCGGCTTCGGCGGGTCTTGTTGGCTTGGCGGTCGGTGCGGCGGCCCAGCCCGCGCTCAAGAATCTGATCGCGGGTATCCAGATGGCCTTTTCCGAACCGATCCGTCTGGACGATGTCGTGATCGTCGAGGGCGAATGGGGCCGGATTGAGGATATTACCCTGACCTACGTCGTGGTGCGCATCTGGGACGATCGGCGCATGGTGGTACCGGTTTCCTACTTTCTGGAGAAGCCTTTTCAGAACTGGACGACAAAGACGTCCGACCTGCTCGGCACCGTATTTCTCTATGTCGATCCGACCGCCGACATCGAGCGTATTCGCCAGCGCTTCGTGGAAGCGGTAAAGGCGAACAATCGCTGGGACGGCCGCGTCGCGATCCTGCAAGTGACCGACCATCGTGCCGATGCGCTGGAGTTGCGCGGTCTGCTGTCTGCGCGCAATGCGGGGATCGCGTTCGACCTGCGCTGCGAGGTGCGGGAAGCGATGCTGACCTTCCTGCGCATCGAAATGCCCGAGGCACTGGTCAGGGGGCGCCAACGCCTCGAACCCGGGGAAGGCTTTACCAGACTGTCTGCCGAGGCGGGATGAGCGCGAGCAGCGCGTCATAGATGCGCGTGGCGATCGGTTCGAGAAATTCGACGCCGATACGGCCATTTTCGACCCAGCGCACTTCGGTGGCGTGGTCCTTGAGCAAGGGCAGCCAGATGGTGAGGCGCTCGCCGATCAGGAACGTGCCTTCGGTCCGGCACATCAGACCCAATGTCGAAATATTGATGACCTTGACGGCATGGGTCTGGCCGCGCGCGGTGGCGTGGGTTTCCAGATCGACGAGGTCGCGGCGAGCGCGGCGCTGATCGGCACCCGGCTCGGTGGTGGGGGCGGGGCGGATTTGGGCGAGATGTGCGGGCATAAGGGGACGCTGCGCCCCGCTCCTTTAACGCTGCCCTGCCAAGCAGCGTCAATTTTGTCCTAATGCCCGCCTTTTACGACCAATGGATAAGCTTTGCGGTCAGTCGATGATCAGGCCGTGCTTCTTCGCGCCGAAGCTGAGCTTGTCGCCTGCCTTCAGCGTGACGGCGGGATCGGTGATGACCTCCCCGTTCACGCGAATCGCGCCTTCGATCAGCTTGCGGCGCACTTCCTTGTTGGAGGTGGCAAAGCCGAGGCCGGTGGTGGCTGCGACGACGTTCAGCGCTTCTCCGCCAAGGCTGACGGTCGGCAGGTTGGCGTCGGACGCGCCCTCCTCGAATGTGCGGCGCGCTGTTTCGGCGGCGGCTGTCGCGGCGTCCTCACCATGGGCCATGGCGGTGGCCGCGTGGGCGAGGATTTTCTTGGCGTCGTTGATCTCCGCACCCTCCAACGCTTCGAGACGCGCGATTTCGTCCAGCGGCAGATCGGTGAACAGGCGCATGAACCGGCCCACATCGGCATCCTGCGTGTTGCGCCAGAATTGCCAATAGTCATAAGGCGAGAGCGCATCGGCGTTGAGCCAGACCGCCCCTTTGGCCGTCTTGCCCATCTTGCCGCCGTCCGCCGTCGTGATGAGTGGGGAGGTCAGGCCGAAGACCTGCGTTCCATCGACCCGGCGCGATAATTCGATGCCGTTGACGATATTGCCCCACTGGTCGGACCCGCCCATCTGGAGGCGGCAGGCGGCGCGGCGCGACAGCTCCAGAAAGTCGTAGGCCTGAAGGATCATGTAATTGAATTCGAGGAAGCTGAGCGACTGTTCGCGGTCCAGGCGCAGCTTTACCGAATCGAAGCTCAGCATTCGGTTGACCGAAAAATGCTGGCCGATGTCGCGCAGGAACGGGATATATTCCAGCGCATCCAGCCATTCGGCATTGTCCACCATGATCGCGTCGGTCGGACTATCGCCGAAGGTGAGGAAGCGTTCGAACACGCGCTTGATGCTGGCGACATTCTCGTTGATCTTCTCGACCGTCAGCAAGGACCGCGCTTCATCGCGCAGCGAGGGGTCGCCGATCTTGCCGGTCCCGCCCCCCATCAGCACGATCGGCTTGTGACCCGCCTGCTGCATCCGCCGGAGCATCATGATCTGGACGAGACTGCCGACATGGAGCGAGGGCGCGGTCGGGTCGAAGCCGATATATCCGGGCACCACCTGTTTCACGGCGAGGGCGTCGAGACCCTCCGCATCGGTCAACTGGTGGATGTAGCCGCGCGTGTCGAGCAGGCGAAGGAGATCGGACTGATAGTTGCTCATGGCGCGCGCCTGTAGCATTGGGGCGGGGGCTGTTAAAGAGGCGGGAGGCACTTCGATGCTCGCGATCGGATTGATGTCGGGAACATCGCGCGACGGGATCGACGCCGCGCTGATCGAAACGGATGGCGAGGGGCGTTCGCAGGCGGTCGCTTTCCACGCGATGGCCTATGATGCCGGGTTTCGATTGCGGCTCGCCGAAGCCTGCGCAAGGGCGATGGCGATGGACGCGCCGGGTTTCGAGCCGCTGATCGCTGCCGTCGAGGAAGAATTGACCCAGCATCATGTCGAGGCGGTGGCCGACCTGCTGGGGCGGAGCGGGCATGTCGCCGAGGATATCGGCATCATCGGCTTTCACGGACATACGGTGGCGCATCGGCCCGATCGCGGATGGACATGGCAGATCGGCGACGGGAAGGCGCTGGCCGGGGCGTTCGGGATTCCGGTCGTGGGCGACCTGCGCAGCGCCGATGTCGCGGCAGGCGGGCAGGGCGCGCCGCTGCTGCCGGTCTATCACCGCGCGCTGGCCGAAGGACTGGAGAAGCCGGTCGCGATCCTGAACCTCGGCGGTGTGGCGAACATCACCGCGATCGGACGCGACGGCAGCCTCGTCGCGTTCGATACCGGGATGGCGAGTGGCCTGATCGACAATTGGATGCAGGCGCAGGGCGGCGTCGCGTTCGATGAAGGGGGCGCGGCGGCGGCGCGAGGACGGGTCGATGAAGCGCGGCTGGCGGCGATGATGGCGAATCCTTGGTTCGATGGCCCACCGCCCAAGAGCATCGATCGCGAGGCCTTCTCGTGTCGCTCGGTCGAAGGTCTGACGCTTGAGGACGGAGCGGCGACGCTGACGGCCTTTACCGCGCAGGCCGTGGCGCGGGGGATCGATCATTTGCCGGAGCGACCGCTGGCGATCCATGTGGCGGGCGGCGGTCGGCACAATGCGACGTTGATGGCGATGCTGGCGGAGCGGACATGCGTGCCGGTGCTGACGGTCGATGGCCTCGGCTGGGACGGCGACGCGCTGGAGGCGCAGGGTTTTGCCTATATGGCGGTGCGGCATCTTCAGGACCTGCCGATCAGCTTTCCGGGGACGACCGGAGTGCCGCGACCCATGATCGGCGGCGTGCTGTTTACGCCTTAACTTTGCATGTTTCCCGCATTTGGCGACAGGATGTTGCGTGGGGTTGATCCTATCGAGATGTGCGAGGCTGCTGATTTTGTAGCGGATGGTGGGTTGATAGGACAGGTGCGGCTAACCCATTCCGTTCGGGCTGAGCTTGTCGAAGCCTGTCCCTTCCCTTGAGGAAGTAATGCCCTTCGACAGGCTCAGGGCGAACGGAGTAAGGGCAGATCCTTGCCTCCGGGCCTAGTCAAACCCTGGCTTCGAGCTGCTCCAGCAGCCGATCGACCTTTTCATGTAGTGCCGCGATCTCCTGTTCGGCGCGGGTGTTGGTTTCATAATCGAGCCGTGCCTCCAGCCGGTCCTTCGCTGCCTGCCTGTTCTGGCTCATCATGATGACCGGAGCCTGCAACGCCGCCAGCATGGACAGCATCAGGTTGAGGAAGATGTAGGGGAAGGGATCGAAGGCGTGGGCGGCGAGAATCACCGTGTTGAGGATCGCCCAACCGGCAAGGAAGACGCCGAAGCCTATGATGAAGCTCCACGATCCGCCGATCGCGGCGACCTTGTCGGCAAGGCGTTCGCCAAAGGTCAGCCCCTGCTCGAATTCGGCATAGAGGTCGCGGGTTGCGGGCGTGCGGCGAAGCGGGGCCGTAAGGAAACGGATGGCTGCATTCATAAATCACCTCTGGGAACGACCGTGCCGATGGTCGTCAGAGGCTGGGCCGGTCAGCGGCTCGCTCTGGCTCCCATCGGGACGGTCGTTCGACTATAGTCGCTACTGGACATGGTCCCCTCTCGGGAGTTGCGTGGACGGACCGGGCGGCACCCGATCCACGATCGAGATGCGTCCTCCTGCCCGATGGGTCAAGACGCGCCCGGATTACAAATTGGTCATGGGCAGAATGCAGCGCGGCGCGGGCTGGGCGCGGCAGAAGACCATTCGTGCGTGAGTGCCATCTTCCCGATGACCGCAAATATTACAGCGTAAAGCGGTCGCTAACGCTGTCTCGAATATCGAAGCGCATAAGAAAAAACACCCGGATCGTCCCTACCGATCCGGGTGTTTAATGGACGATTACTCGTCTCCCCCTTGGTTCTGCCTCAACCGCTTCTCAGCCCCCTAAGCTCGAAGCGGGATGCAGTATCCCTGAACCACGGCCTTTCACCTGTGCTTCGCTGATCTTGCTAAATCCGCTGCATGCGCGAGTCACGGACTAAAGTGCGCCGCTGTGATTTTCATTTCGTCCCTGTGTCCGGGATGCAACAATTGTCCGATGCTTGCCGTTCATCCCCGGCCTGCTACAGCATCGCCGTCACCTCCCAGGAAGCAAGGGCCATCCGCGCCAGATGATTCTCAACCGTTACGAACGCATGATCGCCAAGCGTTACCTGCTGCCGGGCAAGGGCGAGGGGTTCATCTTCCTCGTCGCCGGGATCAGCCTGGTGGCGGTGATGCTGGGCGTCGCCGCGCTCATTATCGTCATGAGCGTGATGAACGGCTTTCGCGCCGAACTGTTCGACAAGATCGTCGGCCTTAACGGCCATGCGGTGGTGCAGGGCTATGGTGGGCGACTGCCCGACTGGCAGTCGATCCTGAAGCAAGCCAAGGCGACGCCGGGCGTCACCAGCGCCACGCCGATGATCGAGCAGCCCTTGCTCGCGACCTTCAACGGTCGGGTGGAAGCTGTGCTGGTGCGCGGCATGACGGTGCCCGACATTCGCGACAACAGGACGCTGAAGGCCAAGGTGCTGGCAGGCAGCCTCGACGCGCTGACGCCCGAAAGCGGCAAGGTGGCGATCGGATCGCGGCTGGCGGAGAATATCGGCGCGCAAGTCGGCGATCGCATCACGATCATAAATCCCGCCGGTCGATCGACGCCGTTCGGCACGGTCCCGCGCGAGATTTCCTATCAGGTCTCGGCGATCTTCGAGGTCGGCATCTATGATTATGACAAGGCGTTCGTCGTCATGCCGATCCAGGATGCGCAGACTTTGCTGCTCTATGGCGACGTCGTCAGCATGATCGAGGTGAATACGGTGGACGCGGATCGGGTTGGCCAGATCCTCGAACCGCTGGCCGGACGCGTGGCGGGCCGCGCCGCCGTCACCGACTGGCGGCAGATGAACTCGACGCTGTTCGAAGCGCTTGCCGTGGAGCGGGTGGCGATGTTCGTCGTGCTGTCGATCATCGTGCTGGTCGCCGTGTTCAACATCCTCTCCTCGCTTATCATGCTGGTGCGCGCCAAGACGCGCGACATCGCGATCCTGCGGACGATGGGGGCTAGCCGGTCGGGGCTGGTCAAGATCTTCATGACGGTCGGCGTCACGATCGGCACGCTTGGCATGGTGGCAGGCATGGCGCTCGGCTTCACCTTCCTCTTCTTCCGCCAGAGCATCGTCAATGCGATCCAGTTGCTGACGGGGCAGAACCTCTGGGACCCCTCGATCCGGTTCCTCACCGAACTGCCCGCGCAGCCCGATCCGATCGAGATCACGATCATCTGCCTGATGGCGCTGGTGTTCAGTTTCCTCGCGACGCTGTATCCCGCCTTCAAGGCCGCCAATACCGATCCCGTGCAGGTGCTGCGCTATGAATGAGATACTAAAGGTAACCGGCCTCACTCGCAGCTTCACGCAGGGCGGGGAAACGATCCACGTGCTGCGCGGCGTCGATCTTGAAGTCGCGCCGGGCGAGATCGTCGCGCTGCTCGGGCCTTCGGGCTCGGGCAAATCGACGATGCTTCAGGCGGTCGGCCTGCTGGAAGGCGGGTTCGAGGGATCGATCCGCATCGGCGGCGAGGAAGCGGCGAAGCTCGACAATGACGGACGCACGCGCCTGCGCCGCGATGCGCTCGGCTTCGTCTATCAGTTCCATCATCTGCTGCCCGATTTCAACGCGACCGAGAATGTCGTGCTCCCTCAGGTGATCCGTGATGTGGAGCCGGGCGTCGCCCGCGCGCGCGCGCAATTGCTGCTCTCCTCGCTCGGCCTCGGCCACCGGCTCGACCATCGGCCGAGCCAGTTGTCGGGCGGTGAGCAGCAGCGCGTCGCTGTCGCCCGCGCGCTCGCCAACCGGCCCGCGCTGGTGCTGGCGGACGAGCCGACCGGCAATCTCGACGAGCGCACCGCCGACGTCGTGCTGGGCGAATTCCTCCGCCTCGTCCGCGACGAAGGCTCCGCCGCGCTGGTCGCGACGCATAATGAGCGGCTGGCGCAGAAGATGGACCGGGTGGTGCGGCTGCACGAAGGCGTGCTGGAGGGGCTTGCCGCGGCCACCCTGTAACCCCAGTTTCATCCACAGCTTTCCGCGTCCCGGCACTGGTTTCGGGCGTCTCCGCAATCTAGACTGACCGCCATGCCGCACGCCGCCTTCGTTCCGCTTCGCATCTTTTCCTCCTTCACCATGCTGGAGGGGGCGATCGATCCCAAGAAGATCGCGAAGCAGGCGCGCACCCTGGGCTTCCCTGCCGCCGCGATCACCGACCGCAACGGTCTCTATGGATCGATGGCCTTTTCCGACGGCTGCAAGGGCGAAGGGGTGCAGCCGATCATCGGCGCGATGCTGGGCATCCTGCGCCCCGGCCGCCCGGCCAACACGGCGGCGGTGCATGACTGGATCGCGCTCTATGCGCAGGATGCGGCGGGCTACGACAATCTGTGCGCGCTGGTGTCGATGGCGCATCTCGACCGCCCGGTGGAGGAAGCGCCGCATGTCGATCTCGACGCGCTGGAAGGGCGTACCGATGGCCTGATCGCGCTGACGGCTGGCGGCGAGGGTGCGCTCGCGCGCCTGTTCGCAGAGGATCAGCCCGACGCCGCGCGCGCCTATGTCGAGCGGCTGGAGGTGCTGTTCCCCGACCGGCTCTATATCGAAATCTGCCGCCGCTTCGATCCGGTGGAAGGCAAGGCGGAGCCGCATCTGCTCGACCTCGCCTATGCCCGCAATCTTCCGCTGGTCGCGACCAACCCGACCTGCTTTGCCGAGCCGCATTTCCACGAGGCGCATGACGTGATGCTGTGCATCGCGGACAGCGCCTATGTCGATACCGCCGACCGCCGCACCAGCTCGCCTGATGCGTGGATGAAGCCCGCTGCCGAGATGAAGCGGCTGTTTGAGGATCTGCCCGAAGCGCTCGCCAACACACTGGTCGTCGCGCAACGCTGCGCCGTTGCCGCGCCCAAGCGCAAGCCCATCCTCCCCAGCCTCGCCGGTGATATCGAGGGCGAGGCGGCGATGCTGCGGACACAGGCCACGGCGGGGCTGGAAGCGCGGCTCTCCAAGGCCGGGATCATCGGGGAGGAAGCGCGCAAACCCTATTTCGACCGGCTAACGTTCGAAACCGACATCATCATCCAGATGGGGTTCCCCGGCTACTTCCTGATCGTTGCCGACTTCATCAAATGGGCGAAGGATCACGATATTCCGGTCGGGCCGGGCCGTGGTTCGGGTGCCGGTTCCGTGGTCGCCTGGGCGCTGACGATTACCGATCTCGATCCGTTGCAGCTTGGGCTGCTGTTCGAGCGATTCCTCAATCCCGAGCGCGTGTCGATGCCCGACTTCGACATCGACTTCTGCGAAACGCGGCGTGGCGAGGTCATTCGCTACGTCCAGCAGAAATATGGGTCCGATCACGTCGCGCAGATCATCACTTTCGGTAAACTGAAGGCGCGCGCGGTGCTGAAGGATACGGGGCGCGTGCTCCAGATGAGCTATGGTCAGGTCGATCGCCTCGCCAAGCTGGTGCCCAACCATCCGACCGATCCCTGGACGCTGGAACGATCGCTGAACGGCGTCAGCGAGTTCAAGGCGGAATATGACAATGACGCGCAGGTCAAGCGGCTGATCGATTATGCGATGAAGCTGGAAGGATTCCCGCGCCACAGCTCCACCCACGCGGCGGGTGTGGTGATCGGCGACCGGCCCTTGAGCCAGCTCGTCCCGCTCTAC
>CAJYHD010000352.1 GCA_913773715.1 uncultured Sphingobium sp. | reverse complement strand
CGCCCCGGCGCCTGATCCTTGCCCCCTTTTCCAGTCGCTGCCTGCTGATGTGCGCGAACAATTGCACTGTCGCGCGACTTCTTCAGCCCTGTGCGCCCGTTAGCTGGGCGTTACCAGGTTATCCCGTGATGGTTCAGGTTTCGCCTCCATGACTTGGCGCACGCGCGAGCTTAGTTCGGCTTGCCCGCCGACGCGCAACTTGCTGCGACGATCCAGTACGTCTTCGGTGGTGCGGGCCCATTCATGGGTCTGCATCCAGCGCAATTCGCGCTCTGTAAGTCCGTTGCCGAGGTCTGCACCCATATCCTCGATATTGTCGACACCTGCCAGCAGGTCGAGCAGGCGGGTGCCATATGCATGGACCATGCGTATCAATCTCGCTTTTCCGAGAAACGCGAAGCGTGCCTGCATGTCTTCGATGAAATCGTCGACGCTATCCATGTTACCGCCCGGGAAGGGGCGATCCCGGGTAACGATCCGAGGAATGAATCCGAGTTCCGGCCCCAGTTTTTCCATGACCTTTTCAGCCAAGTGGCGTGCCGTTGTGATCTTGCCACCGAACACGCTCAGGAGAACGGGGGTGGTTCTGTCCAACTCCAGAACGAAGTCTCGGGTAACCCCGCTCGCTTCCGCGATGCCATCGTCATATAGCGGGCGAATGCCGGACCAGGTATCGACGACGTCGGCAGGAGTCAGGTGGGTCCCAAAATATGTATTAACCGCATCACACAGATAGCCGGTTTCCTGCGTATCGATCTGCGCATCATCGGGGCTGTCAACGGCAATATCCGTCGTTCCGATTTGCGTATAATTACCCAACCAGGGGATGGCAAAGATTATGCGTCGGTCAGGTAGCTGAAAAATATAAGCATGATCGCCGTCATATATCCTGGGAACAACGATATGGCTGCCTTTGACAAGGCGGACATTGGATTTTTTGTTCAATCCAAGCCGTTGTATCACCTCCGTCACCCACGGGCCGGCGGTGTTGACGATGGCGCGTGCTGCGACAGTCCGTCCATCGGACAGTTGCACCTGCCATAGCCCGTCCTGCCGACGCGCGCTTTCCACGGTCGTCCGGGTGCAGATGTCGGCGCCATTTTCGGCCGCATCGATCGCATTGGCAAGGGTGAGCCGAGCATCGTCGACGAACGCGTCCCAGTATACGAAACCGCGAACATTGTCTTTCAGGGGGGTGCGATACGCCGTGTCCGATGCTCGCAACCCTCGCGACCCCGGCAGCTTCGTGCCCCAGGCAAGTACGTCATACAGATACAGTCCGGCACGTACGAACCACCATGGTCGTATTCCAGGCGAATGAGGAAGTATGAAGGGAATGGGGCGGATGAGGTGAGGTGCCGCACGGATCAGGCGCTCGCGCTCGGCCAAGGCTTCCCGAACCAGTCCGAATTCCCGGTGTTCCAGATAACGGAGGCCGCCATGGATCAGCTTGGTCGATGCGGACGAGGTATGACTGGCCAGATCGTCACGTTCGACGAGGAGTATGTCGAGGCCATGCAGCGCAGCCTCGCGTGCGACCGCGCAGCCATTAATGCCACCACCGATAATAAGGATGTCACGTATCATGGCGAGGCCTATAGCGGACAAGGTTGATGTTTCGAAATATTACCTGTCGCAGAGCGGTATAGCTGCTTAAATTTCCGGCATAAGCATGGGTAAGCCTTGTTTGGATAGGCCGGCTGCCATGGCGTCTCTTCGGCGCGTGCGGCGGTAGCATGGTAGAAGCTGGGCGCTACTTTAAGGCTCGACAATCGCCCTTCCCAGCCAGTATTGCGCCGATCAATTCATGGCTATCGCCATTGGAGGATCGGGGCAGCTCATAGGTCGCGCCGGGGATAGGCGAATTTACGGCCGCCTCGGTGAGGCGCGAAAGCAAGGATTGTTTGGAATGAACCGTGGTGGTCGACTTTCTGACACTGCCATCGTTCCGATCATCCAACGGGTGTAAGTGAACTTTCGATGACGAGCGCAAGTATTTCTCGACAAAGCCATTGGCAAAGGCTGCGTTGGCAAGTGGTATGGGGGCTGGTTGCGTCCATATTTCCGCTTGCAATGCGATTTCTTATTGTTGGAAGTTCTGCCTTCGAGAAGGGGCTTACTTCATCTTTCAATGCCTTTTGGTGCGGATTTGTCGCGATATTCATTGGCATTATGCTTATTCGTAATGTCGGTCGGTATCCTGGCGTCGAAAAGGCATCGGCAATCATTCCGAGTTTTTCGGTATCTTTCGGGATGGTCGTCGTCGCGTTGCTGATGTTTCGTCTCGACTATAGTAGGTGGGTACTTGCCGGCGGATACATCAGCGCAATATTTATCTTCCATTTGGGCTATGCCCAGATATTTAGTCGTAAGCAATTCAAGATAGGCGTGGTGCCTCTGGGGGATAGTGTTCAGTCGCTGGTCGCCATCCCGGGCATCGAATGGGTGTTGATCGAGGCGCCGGATACGATGCTTAACGATGTGCAGGCTATCGCTGTAGACCTGCGGATCGATCTTCCCGATGCGTGGGACAAGCGGATAGCCGATTTCGCGCTGACTGACATTCCAGTTTACCACAGCAAGCATCTTATTGAATCGCTGACAGGGCGCGTTGAACTCGAGCATTTGTCCGAGACCAGCTATGGTACGCTTTCGCCTCCCGAGGCGTACATGCTGCCCAAGCATGTCGTCGATAGGCTTATGGCCCTGGTGGTGCTCATCCTGCTGACACCGCTGCTGCTGGTTGTCGCGGTCTTGATCCGCTTGGATTCTCCGGGGCCATCGATTTTCCGGCAGCAGCGGATCGGATTTCGCGGTATTCCCTTCACTGTTTATAAATTCCGCACGATGCGTGCGCGTGTCGTCGATAGTGCAGGTGCGCGCGATGACGCCATCACCCGCTCCAATGACGATCGCATCACCCGCTTTGGCCGCTTTTTGCGGCGCAGTCGCATCGATGAACTGCCGCAAATCATCAATATCCTGCAAGGGAAGATGAGCTGGATCGGCCCCCGGCCCGAAGCCGCTGTTCTATCTAAATGGTATGAGGACGAAATTCCGTTCTATCGATATCGCCATGTCGTTCGTCCGGGAATTACCGGATGGGCGCAAGTAATGCAGGGACATGTTGCGGATGTGAATGAAGTTCGTAGTAAGCTTTATTACGATTTCTACTACATCAAGAATTTCTCTCTGTGGATCGATAGTCTGATAGTTTTCCGTACTATGGTAACGATGATGACTGGTTTTGGCGCGAAATAAAAGCGTTGATAAATCTTTGAGGTGTTATGAGCAAGTCGGAACTGATCGAGAAATTCCAGGACCAGAAAGCGACCATTGGTATTGTTGGTCTTGGTTATGTCGGCTTGCCACTAGCTTTGCGCTTTTCGGAAGTCGGCTATCCCGTGCTTGGGTTCGACATCCATGCGGGCAAGGTCGCGCGCCTGAACGCCGGCGAAACGCTGATCGAGCATATTCCCTCGTCGGCGATCGCAGCTGCAAATGCGCGCGGGTTCAGTGCGACGACCGACTTTTCGCGGATCGGAGAGGCGGACGCGCTGATCCTGTGCGTGCCGACGCCGCTTACCAAGCATCGTGAGCCGGACCTTTCGTTCGTCCTCGACACGCTCGCTTCGCTGCTGCCGTACCTGCGGCCCGGTCAGGTCGTTTCGCTGGAAAGCACCACCTATCCCGGAACGACCGATGAGGAGCTGGGCCCGCGGATCGAAAAACAGGGTCTGGTCCTGGGCCGGGACATCTTCCTCGTCTATTCGCCGGAGCGCGAGGATCCGGGCAATCCGAATTTCACCACCAATACGATCCCCAAGATCGTCGGTGGTCGCACCCCGGCATGTCTCGACGTGGGCCTGGCGCTGTATGGCCAGGTCATCGACCAGCTGGTCCCGGTCAGCTCGACGCGGGCTGCGGAACTGACCAAGCTGCTCGAGAACATTCACCGTGCGGTCAACATCGGTCTCGTCAACGAGATGAAGATCGTTGCGGACAAGCTCGACATCGACATTCACGAGGTGATCGCCGCGGCAGCGACGAAGCCGTTCGGTTTCACCGCCTACCAGCCTGGCCCCGGCCTTGGCGGGCACTGCATCCCGATCGACCCCTTCTACCTGACATGGAAAGCACGCGAATACGGTGTCCACACCCGTTTCATCGAGCTGGCGGGCGAAGTGAATTCGGCAATGCCCGACTATGTGATGATGAAGCTTGCAGGCGCCCTCAACGACCGGTGCAAGTCGATCAAGGGCAGCAAGGTCCTGGTCCTCGGCATCGCCTACAAGAAGAACGTCGATGACATGCGGGAATCGCCCTCTGTTATCCTGATGGAAAAACTGCGGGATGCGGGGGCGGAGGTCAGTTATTCCGATCCGCACGTCCCGGTTTTCCCGGAAACGCGCGAGCATCATTTTGACCTGTCGAGCATTACGCTGACGGCGGACAATGTTGCGGATTTCGACTGTATCCTTCTGGCGACCGACCATGATCGTTTCGATTATGACGTCATTGCGAAGGCTGCGCTCGTCATCGACAGCCGCGGGCGCATTCCTGCGGCAGCCAATGTGGTAAAGGCCTGATCTCATGCCCGTTTCGACCCCTGTCACCGGCCGGAAGGTCCGCTTCGCGCTTGTCGGATGCGGCCGTATCGCCAAGAACCATCTCGGTGCGCTGGCAAGCCATGCGGATGACGCCGAGCTTGTCGACGTCTGTGACATCGATCCCGCCGCGCTTGCGACGGCAGTGCAGGAAACCGGCGCCACCGGCCACCTGTCGCTCGATGCGATGCTGGCAGCCACTACCGCCGACGCCGTTATCGTCACGACACCAAGCGGGCTGCATCCGAACCAGACGATCGCGATCGCCCGCAGCGGTCGCCATGTCGTATCGGAAAAGCCGATGGCGACCCGCTGGTCGGACGGCTTGCGGATGGTGCGCGAATGCGACGAAGCCGGCGTGCAACTGTTCGTCGTCAAGCAGAACCGCCGCAATGCGACGCTGCAGATGTTGAAGCGTGCGATCGAGGCGGGTCGGTTCGGCCGCATCAACCTGGTCGCGCTCAACGTCTTCTGGACGCGGCCGCAGGAATATTATGATGCGGCCAAGTGGCGTGGCACGTGGGAGTTCGACGGTGGCGCGCTGATGAACCAGGCGAGCCATTATATCGATCTGCTCAGCTGGCTGATCGGTCCGGTCGAAAGCGTCCAGGCCTATTCGGCGACGCTGGAGCGCAAGATCGAGGCGGAGGATACTGCGGTCGCCAGCCTGCGGTGGCGTTCGGGTGCGCTCGGCACCCTGAGCGTCACGATGCTCACCTACCCCAAGAATCTCGAAGGCAGCATCACCATCCTTGGTGAAAAG
>CAJYHD010000351.1 GCA_913773715.1 uncultured Sphingobium sp. | reverse complement strand
GGCGAGCGGCTGTTCGCCGAGATGCAGCCGATCTGGCTGCGCATCGGCGGCTATTGGTATCCGCGTGGTGGCATCCCGATCGATGTGTTCTGGCAATCCGGCGAGCCGCCCGCAGGCCTGTGGTTGCCGTCGCAGGATGTGCCGGGCTATCGCGGGAGGGGTTGAGCGCAAGGTTGCGTGAGGTGACCAACGACCGTCCCTGTTCGACCAACGACATGGGATGACGGACGCTTCACTTGACCGCGCAGGCAAAACGGCCGATCCCGCTGTCATCCTGCGGGATGGGATAATGTCTCCTCCCGCGTTCCTGACGTGCCGGAGTCCTGCACCACCATGTCCTTTGCCAAAATCCTGCCGCTGCTGATCGCCGCCGCGCCGATCGCCCTCGCCACGCCTGCCGCCGCCCAGACCGCCGCGCCGACCGGCCCCGCAGCGGGCGTCACGACGCAGCTGCCGCGCGGAGCGGCGCCCAGCCATTACGCCATCACCGTCACCCCCGACGCGGCGAACCTCAAATTCACGGGCAAGGTGACGATCGACGTCACCGTCAGCACGGCGATACCGACGCTGGTGCTGAACGCCGCAGACCTCAGCATCGGCGACGTCATGCTGACGCCTGCGAACGGCAAGGGTATGAAGGGCACGGCGAAGGTCGATGCCAATGCGCAGACCGTCGCGCTCGATTTCGGCAAGCCGGTCGCGCCCGGCACCTACAAGCTCGACATCACCTATGCGGGAGTCATCAACCAGCAGGCGAACGGCCTGTTCGCGCTCGACTATACCGACAATGCAGGCGCGGCGAAGCGTGCACTGTTCACGCAGTTCGAAGCGCCTGACGCGCGCCGCTTCGTGCCGAGCTGGGACGAGCCGAGCTACAAGGCGACCTTCGACCTCAGCGCCATGGTCCCCGCCGAGCAGATGGCGGTGAGCAACATGCCGGTGAAGAGCAGCACCAACCAAGCCGGTGGCAAGAAGCTGGTGACCTTCGGCACCAGTCCGAAGATGTCATCCTACCTGCTGTTCTTCGGCACGGGCGAATTGGAGCGGGCGACCAAGATGGCGGGCCAGACCGAAGTCGGTGTCATCACCGGCAAGGGCAATGTCGGCAAGGCGCAGCTAGCGCTCGACGCGTCGGCGGCGATCCTGCCTTATTATAACGAATATTTCGGCGTCCCCTTCCCGCTGCCCAAGCTCGACAATGTCGCGGGTCCGGGCCAGAGCCAGTTCTTCAGCGCGATGGAGAATTGGGGCGCGATCTTCACCTTCGAACGCGCTCTGCTGGTCGATCCGCGCTTCACCACCGAAGCGCAGCGCCGCCGCATCTTCGAAACCGACGCGCATGAAATTGCGCATCAGTGGTTCGGCGATCTCGTCACCATGGCGTGGTGGGACGATCTGTGGCTGAACGAAGGCTTCGCCAGCTGGATGGCGACCAAGTCGACCGACAAGCTCAATCCGCAATGGGAAATGCTGCTGACCCGCGTCGATGGGCGCGAGGCGGCGATGAGCCTCGATTCGCTCAAAACCACCCACCCCGTCGTGCAGAAGATCACCACCGTCGATCAGGTGAACCAGGCGTTCGATGCCATCACCTATCAGAAGGGTGAGGCGGTCATCACCATGCTGGAAGGCTATGCCGGGGAAGACACGTGGCGCAGCGGCATCCGCGCCTATATGAAGGCGCATGCCTACGGCAACACGGTGACCGACGATCTGTGGAAAGCGGTCGAGGGCGCGGGCGCCAAGGGCCTCGTCTCGATCGCGCATGACTTCACCAGCCAGCCGGGCATCCCGCTGGTCAAGGTGGACGCGGCACAGTGCCAGGGCGGCAACACCGTGCTGACGCTGAGCCAGGGCGAGTTCAGCCGTGACGCCAGGGACAAGACGCCGCTCAAATGGAACGTGCCGGTCAAGGCGCAGACGCTCGGCGGCGAAGCGCAGCGCCTGATCCTTCAGGGCAATGGCAAGGTGACGCTGCCGGGTTGCGGCGCCTATGTCGTCAATGCGGGCCAGACGGGCTATTATCGCTCGCTCTATCCCGCTGCCAACGTCAAGGCGCTGGCGAAGGATTTCGGCAAGCTCGCCAGCATCGACCAGACCGGCCTGATGGCGGACCAGTTCCAGCTGAGCGTCGGCGGGTACCAGCCGATGGGCCTGGCGCTCGACCTGATCGATGCGGTGCCGACCAGCGCCAGCCCGGCCGTCTTGGCCGAAGTGCCGGACTATCTGTCGAGCAGCTATGACATGCTGGACGGCGACGCGGCGAGCCAGGCGCGCGTGCTGGCCTACACCTCGCGCAAGCTGACGCCGATCCTGTCGGGTATCGGCTATGACGCCAAGCAGGGCGAAGGCGCGAACGTGCCGGTGCTGCGCACAGCGCTCGTTTCGACGCTGGGCCGCATGGGCGACAAGGCGGTGGTGGCCGAAGCCAATCGCCGCTTCGCCGCGCTGAACAGCAATCCCGCGGCGCTTGACGGACCGCTGCGCAACGTTTGGCTGGGCATCATCGCCAAGAATGCCGATCAGGCGACCTGGGATAAACTGCGCACCATGGCGAAGGGCGCGAAGAGCGACCTCGAAAAGAGCACGCTCTATGCACTGCTCGGCGGCGCGAAGGACGAGAAGCTGTCGGCGCAGGCGCTGAACCTCGCGCTGACCGACGAGCCGGGCAAGACGACGAGCGCGGCGATCGTGTCGGCGGTCGGGGCCGAGCATCCGATGCAGGCGGTCGACTTCGTGCTGGCGCACCGCGCGCAATATGAGGCGCTGATCGACGTGTCGGCGCGCAGCCAGGCGCTCGCACGGCTCGGTGGCGGATCGGCGGACCCGGCGATGGCGAAGAAGCTGGACGCCTATGCGACCCAGTATCTGACGCCGGAATCGCGCAAGGTGGTCGATCGCTCGATCGCCGCGATCAACACCCGCATCGCGACGCGCGCGCGGGTGAAGCCGGAAGCCAAGGCTTGGTTCGCGAAGAAGTAAGCTACGGCAGGCGTTGACGATATGGGAGGCGGCGGAGCGATCCGCCGCCTCTTTTCCTATCCCGGCAGGCGGCGTTCAACCGACCCGCTTGTAATGGAAGTTGCGGACGAAGGGCGATCCGCCGTCTTTCACATTGGCGGCCGATTCCGTCATTTCCTTGCCGTCGGCGGACACGGCATAGACGCGCACGGAACCCAGATGCTGGTTCTTCGACAGGCTCATGACCAGCACGCCGGGTAACGGCGAATTGAAGGCGGCGCTGTCCGCTTCGCTCCTGTCCCCTTCTCCCGTTGCCATGGTGCCGTCCTGTTTGTATCGCACCGCCATGTGGCGAACGCTGCCGTCCGGCGCGGTGATATCGATTTTCGTGCGCCAATAGCCTGCCCCGGCCTCCTCGAAGGTGTAGAGAACGCGCTTGGGGGGTGGGCCATAATCGGCGGGCATGCGGGCGAGGTCGAGTTCCCATTGGCCGAGAAAAGCGGGGCCGGTCGGCATCGATTGCGTTGCCCCGGACTGCGCGGCGGCATGTCCGCCGATCATGAGCGCTGCGGCGGCAAGCTGCATGAAGGATCTTTGCATATATCGTCTCCCATATCGGCACCGATTTGTAGGCATGCGAACCCCGTCTCCGGGACGGTGCTTCCCGAAGTGTCGAAACTGGATGCGCATATTCTTTTGGCGGGCGTCAGCCCGGCTGCATGGTGACTTTCGTCGTCGCAAGCTGCGCGTGCCAGCGCGCGAGGATCAGGGCGATACCGAGTTCGATGCCGAGAATCGCCCCCTGAAGCATCGCCTGACGGCTGTTGAGAAATAATATGCTCATGAACAGGATAAGCGTCGCCGCCGATGCCAAGGTGCAGATGCCCCATCGCATGACGACTGCCCAGTCGCGCTCCAGCATCGCCCAGGCGACCCGGACATGGCCATAACCGATGGCGAGTTGAAGCAGGGCCAGTGGTACGATCGCGGCCTGATAGATGCTGCGCAGAAGCTGCTCATGCTCCTGCCCCACGAGCATCGCGTGCGACAGGCCTTCCCCGCCGGGATAGAGATAGGGCATCCCGAACAGCGCGCACCCGACCTGAAGCGCGGCCATGGGCATGATGAGGCCGAGCGCCAGACCGTAGCTGGTAAGGGTGAAGCGCCCCTCGGTTCGGGAGAACATGTCACGCCATGCGCCGATCAGGCAGCCGAAGGCGAAGCGCAGGCGGTCGGAATCGGCCACCTCCGTTTCGAACTCGACGCGCATCGCCATCGACCATTGCTGTCGGTTTTCGCCAAGAGCTGCGGCAGCCAGCGCCATAAGCGCGCGAGCGATAGGGTTCTTCATGCGATTGCCTCCCCGGAAAAGCGGGCGCCGCTTTGCTCCATCATCTCTCGGGCCAGCGCGAAACCTGCCGCGGTCAACCGATAGGCGTGGCGTGGCGGGCGACCGGGGTGGGCCGGTTCACGCCATTCCGCTTCGACAAGCCCCTGATCGGTCATGCGCATCAACAAGGGGTAGAGCGTTCCCGACAGGAGGCCCGTTTCCTTCATCAGGTCATAGCCGTGCCGCCAGCTGCTTCGATCCTGCGACAGGATGTCAAGGACGATGCGCATCTGTCGAGAGGGTTGCCGCTTTCTGATCATGGCAGCAATCCAACATATGTAGATTTAAGAGTCAAGGATGAGTTTCAGGCGTCGGACAGGCCGAGATACTTCAGCGCGCGGCAAGCGGTACCCCGGATCAGGTCCGGGGTGACGATGGTGGTACTCGCTCTAGCAACTGCGCTGCCGGGCGGATCAATAAATCCCGCCTTGCCCTTCCAGGAAGTCGGCGTCGTTGCGTTGGCGGCGTTCGGTCGATGCGGCGCGGGCGGCTGCGGCTTTTGCCAGATCTTCCGCCTCGTCCTTGCGGATCGTGCGGCGGGGTTCGGACTCGGGCTTGAACGCTTCCCAGATGATCGCGGGTTTCGGCTCGATGGTCGGCCATGCGCCATAGACGCGGCGGCCCGATCGGCGGTCGATCGCGACCATGCGGATGCCGGGCGGGGCGATGAAGGGCGTCTTGGGCATGGTTTCGAGGATCGGGGCCATCGCCGCCTTCCAAATCGGTGCGGCGACGCGTCCGCCCTGTGCCCAGCCCCCCAGGCTGCGAGGCTTGTCATAGCCGATATAGACGCCGGCGACGAGGTCGGGCGACCCGCCCACGAACCAGACATTGGTGGGGCCGTTGGTTGTGCCGGTCTTGCCGAACAGCGGCCGGTTGAGGTCCGCCAGCACGGTGGCGGTGCCGCGCTGGATGACGCCTTCGGTGATGTGGACGATCTGATAGGCGGTCATGGGGTTCAGAACCTGACGCCCTTCAAAGCCGAAGCGCGGCATCGACTTGCC
>CAJYHD010000350.1 GCA_913773715.1 uncultured Sphingobium sp. | reverse complement strand
GGGATGGCGGCGGTGCTGGCGGAGGGGCTGGCTTCTCGCTCATTGATACTGACCACGTTCGCTGTGACAAAAGAGAACAAACATAGAAGAGCGGCGGGAAATGACCATAGCGCGAACCCGTTGAGACGTTCGGACCAAGCCGCTACCGGCGGGATATCGTCGTAGAGGGCAGCTCGCCGCGCATCGACCGCCTTACGCGCCGTCGCGAAGCTCACCGTCAGGGCAAGAAGCCCCAAAACATCGATCGCCCATCCGGCAACCAAGGCATACGGCCACACCGCCTTGGCAAGCGGAACCGCGCTTCCTACAAATGACACAGAAGCGGCAAATAGCGCCGTGTGTGCAAGTGCAACAAAGCTGTCGCGTGCAGCTTCGTTTTGAGCATGGGCGGTATCCAGAGCTTGCAGCTCATGCTTAAAGTCGTCGGGCGTTCGCTGATTCATTATCGAAATAGAACCATAATGGAGGATGTTGGAAATGGCTGATAAGAAAGTGCTCTTCATCGCGTTCGCCATCGAGGATGAACGGCAGCGTGACTTCCTCAAAGGGCAGTCGCTCCATCCGCGGCAGCCATTCGAGTTTATCGATATGTCGGTGAAGGAGCCATACGACAAAGACTGGAAGGATCGTGTCCGCACGCGGATCAAGCGCTCGCATGGTGTGATCGTTCTGGTCAGCAAGAACTCGGCAGCCTCGACGGGCCAGAAGTGGGAAATCCAGTGCGCCCAGGAAGAGGGCAAGCCGATCCAAGGCATCTACGCCTATAAGGATGATCGCGCCTCGATCGCGGGCGTCAGCACCGTTGCCTGGAGCGACGCCAACATCACCAACTTCATCGATTCACTCTGAGCCGGAGGCGACGGTGCGCAAGGCCCTGATCGTCGGTATCGACCATTACGAGAAAATCGGGAACCTCAGCGGGTGCGTGAACGACGCGCACTCGGTGAAGGCCATGCTCGAGCGCCACGCCGACGGCACCGTCAACTTCGCTACACCTAAGCTCCTGACCGGCACCGGTCCCGGCGATCTGGTCGATCGCGAGGAGCTGAAGGCGGCTGTCCGCGAACTCTATGCCGACGACGCGGACATCGCCCTGTTCTACTTCGCCGGGCATGGCTTCATCGAGGACACCGGCGGCTACCTCTGCACCAGCGACAGCCGCAGCGGCGACGATGGCCTGCCGCTTTCAGACATCATGACGCTCGCTGCCAATTCCGGGGCGAAGAACAAGATCATCATCCTCGATAGCTGCCATAGTGGCGCTGCCGGGGAACGTCCCACCCATCCCGCTGCGGAAATCCGCGACGGCATGACCATCCTCACAGCGTCCACCGCCGAGCAATATGCGATGGAGGTCGAAGGGGGCGGTGCCGGCGTGTTCACCAGCCTGTTCGTCGACGCGCTCGGCGGCGCCGCCGCCAACCTGCTGGGCGACGTCACGCCGGGCAGCGTCTATGCTCATATCGACCAGTCGCTTGGGCCGTGGAAGCAGCGCCCGGTGTTCAAGACGAATGTCAAAACCTTCGTGTCGCTGCGCAAGGCGGCACCCCCGATCGCGCTGACCGATCTTCAGGCGCTGGCGAAGCATTTTCCGACCGCCACTTACCAATTCCCTCTCGATCCGGCATTTGAGCCCGAGCGGTCGGAGGAGCAGAAGAACGACCCCTCCATTCCACCGCCGGACCCGGAGAAAACCGCGATATTCGCGGTGCTCCAACGGTATGTGAGGGTCAACCTCGTGCGCCCCGTCGATGCACCGCATATGTGGCACGCAGCGATGGGCAGCAAAGCCTGCGAGCTGACTGTATTGGGCGAGCATTATCGAAGTCTGGTGGAAAGCGGGCTGATCTAACATGGCAAAGCCTCTCGCCGCTGACGCCCGTAAGACCTTGGTCGAACGCCTCGCCGCGATCGAACATGAGCGCTGGTCGCATTGGCAGCGCTACATGCACGGCAAGGCGACCAAACAGGAGGACGGCTCGTTGCTGATCCCCGCCGATCTTGTCGAACGCTGGGAAAAGCAGATTGCGACCGACTATGCCGATCTTCCCGCCGATGAGCAGGAGAGCGACAAGGAGCAGGTGGAGCGATACCTGCCCATCATTGAGGACGCCTTTCGCTCAGGGGAGTAATCAGCGTCCGTTCTTGACAACACCAGGCTCATCGCTCATATCTGTTGACGGACGCGGCTCACGGGCTGCCCCAATTCCGAGGCCCACGCTTAGCGTGGGCTTTCGCGATTCTGGGGACCTGCATGCTGTATTTCGCTTATCTCGACGAGTTTGGCCACATCGGCCCGTATGTCGCGCGCGACGATCCCGCCTACAATGACAGTCCCGTTTTCGGGCTCGGGGGCATGATCCTCCCCTACTCATCCGTGCGGCAATTCTCGACCTGGTTCTACCAGCTCAAATGCAACATGCTGGCTTGGGAGATCGGGCAAAGCGGCCAGCATCCCGCGACATGGGAGAAGAAGGGCTCGGCCCTCTTCACCAGCATGAACGTCGAGAAATACCGGCAGGTTCGCACGGCGGCCAATCGCATCCTCAACAAGATCCGCGCAAGCGGCGGGCATGTCTTCTACGTTGGCCTCGAGAAGAACCGCCCCGTCGCGGAGTTTAAGGCGCAGGCGCTTTACCTCACGGTCCTGGGCGAGGCGATGAAGCGCCTCAACCAATATGCCGATCAGAACGACGCCGATATGGTCATCGTCATGGACGAGCATCAGGATCGCGACGCCATCCTGACTCGCGCGAGCCAAGCCATGTATGGTGGCCCCTCCCCCCGGCGTCGCATCATCGAGCCGCCCTTCCAAGTCGAGAGCGAACGCTACCAGACATGCCAGTGCGCCGACTGGCTATGTGGTCTGGTCGGCCGCGTCGGCGCCTATCAGGCGCGCCCCGACGAATGGGCTGACATGGCTTGGTCGCAGACCTACTTTCAGGACCGGCTCGACGCGGCATCGGTGCGAAGCTCGATCCGCCTGCAAACGGCCGCTACCGAGGTCGAAACGGTGGAAGCCCTACCCGCCGTCGTCGATACAGGTCTCGCACAGCCTGCACCGGGCAACGACGACACGCCGGCCTGACTCCGGCGGGTCAATCCGCCGGCATATCACTCGGCCGGGTCGGACGCATCGTTCCAGCGATGAAGAGGGGTGTGCCACGTGGCACAGCTACGCCAGCAAGGAACTGGTTCCCGAGCTGGGGCCGCGTTCGTCAGCTCGACGATCCAGCCACCCGTGTACGTGGGATCTATACGCCGCTTCGCAAAGCCATTCCCGTAAGGAGGACAAATGCCCGCAGGCCCTGGAACATCTTCCTCACCGCGTGAACTCGTCACCAAGGCGTTTGACTCCGCCTTCGTGATCGCCACCATATTAGCGGCCATCTATTTTGCCGGGTGGACCTACAGACAGGCCTATTTCGGCCGTTTTGCCATCGATCCGACCAATCTTGGCGGTTCGAACATTGCAGTTGCGGTGGAGGGCCTCGGTGCCATTATCACCACAACCGGCGCGTGGCTTACAGCGATCCTGCCGCTGCTGATCGTGACGGCGCTTACTTTGATTGCCGGCAAGCTCTTCGACCGCGCCAGGGCTGCATCGCATAGGCCGCCGTTTTTTGATCCTCTGACATTGTTTATGGCTCGGGTGGGGTGCGGGACCATTGTCATCCTCATTGTGGTCGCCGCTGGCCATGTTGCAGGTACGATCCGAGCGAAAGACCGCATAGGTAACATCACCCGAGGGGAGGTGTGGATTTACCATCTCGAAGGAAAGCAGGTGTCAGGTATCACGCTGGGGCAATCCAACGACATGACATGGGTTCTCACCAAAGAGGGTGTGCGGCCCCTCAAAACGGCAGAGATCCAGCTTATAGATGGCGCTCTATTCAACAGGGTTGCTACAGAACGCTAACGTCTAGGATCAGCGTGAAGCCGGGTGCGACCCTGCAAGCACCGCTCCTTTCGCTCTCTGCGCCGACCAAGCCGCCGTACCGCCGTCTCGGCCCTATTGGGTGACGATCCTCGCGTGAAAGGTGTGCCACGTGGCACACCTGATCGAAGCGCCTAGGGCGCGGCGTAAGCCCGTTCGCGCCGCTGCCCTCCCCCGGAGGCCATCCAGCGCCGGGGAACACCAAGGGCGGCTGCCCTTTCGTTCCCGAACGACAATCGACCGCCCGTGTAATCCGCCAAGCGTGGCACTCGACGCCCTGCAGGGCGTCGGCCACGCTAGGGCGGCTCGCCCGCGCCAGCGGTAGATTCTCGCCCTCCCTCCCCATCCCGTTCCTCGCCGGAAAGGCAGAGCCGGTTGCTGTTGCGACCGGCTTTCAGCCTCAGAGGAAAGGAAGACAATCATGGGACGGATCACCGACAACCGGGCCGACATCTATCAGGAAATCACCGATCAGATGATCGCCATGATCGAGGCGGGCACCCGGCCTTGGTCGAAATCGTGGAACGGCAGCACCGCACCCACCATCCCGCTGCGCTCGACGGCGGTTCCCTATCGCGGCATCAACGTCCTGACCCTTTGGGTTGCCGCCATGACGAAGGGCTATGCTTCCCCGCATTGGCTGACCTTCAAGCAGGCGCTCGCGCTCGGCGGCTGCGTCCGCAAGGGCGAGAAGGGCTCAACCGTCGTCTATGCCAACAAGATCGAGGTGAACGCCGACAGCAAGGCACAGGAGGGCGCAGAGCGAGGCGAGGATGGCAAGCGTCAGGTGGCGTTCCTCAAGCGCTACACCGTCTTCAATGCCGAGCAGATCGACGGCATCGAGGCGAAATATCCTGCCCCCTTGCCCGTCATCACCGCGACCAATCCCGACCAGCGCGACGCCGAACTGGACACGCTCTTTGCCCGCGTGCCCGTCACCCTCAAGCACTTCGGTTCCCAGCCCTATTATCAGCCGAGCGGCGATCATGTCGTCATGCCGCAGTTTGCCGACTTCCACACCAGCGACGACTATTATTCGACCCTAGCGCACGAGCTTTGCCATGCGACGGGGCACGTTGACCGCCTTGCCCGCCCCTCCCTCATTTCCACGAAGCGCGAGGACTATGCTCGCGAGGAACTGGTCGCCGAGCTTGGGGCCGCGTTCGTCAGCGCCACCATCGGCATCAAGCTCCACGATCGCGAGGACCACGCCGCCTATCTGGCGAACTGGCTTCAAGCGCTCCGCAACGACAAGAAGTGCATCTTCACCGCCGCACGGCTCGCGCAGGACGCGTCCGACTGGCTGTTGAGCCGCATGGCGGTCGAGACAGCGCCCGAACTGGAGGCGGCGGCGTGACCGCCGCCGACGATCCCGGCCCCGACGGGGGCCGGGGCGTGGCGGCGCGCATTGTCTTTGACCCGAGCGTCGCCACGGTGAGCGAGGAGGAGTTTAACGAGCTGGTCGCGATCATGCGCGATGGCCCAAATGCGAAGCCGCTGACCCCCGAAGCGCAATGGCGGCGCGACTATCACAAGGCGATGTTCCACCGCCGCCTTGTCGGCGTACAACCCGACCTGTTCGGCGGGAAGCCGGTAACGCATATGTACAAGGCCGCCCCCGGGCCAGTCAGCGACTGGAAACCGGAACCGGTCGAGGAGAAGCTGTCCCGGATCGCGCGCGATCCCCAAGCGACGTTCGGCATCGGCCGACCGGCTCTTTCGCCGGAGGAACTGGCCGTCGTCATCGACGGCGCAGCCAATTGGCTGCGGATCGCGCAGCGGGTCCGGATTGCGGGCGCTTTCGCATCCTATGACGGGCGCGCGGAACGCCGCATCGGTCGGAAAGGCGTGATCTGGCGCTTGTGCAGCCCGGTGTTTGCAGGCCACACCTATGTTTATCTCGATCCGACCGGCGCCGAGCGGGTAGAGAAGATCGTGATGGTGGAGCTGCGCGACGTCGAGCCGATCGATGATGCGCTGTTGGTCCCCGTCCCCTTCCACGCTTGAAGGAGCAGAAGCGAATAGTCATGAGCCCACCCCAACGCCGCCCCGCAATCCGGGCTGTCAGCTTCGAGGACGTTGGCGAGGCCATTGCCCGCCTGATCGTCGTCGCCGGGTCCGATACCGGCCAAGCCTCGCGTGCGGCCGACTTCCTGTTGGCATGGTGGGACGGCAGTGCATGGGGCCATTTTCCGGTCCTTCACCTCTGCAATTGCGATCCCGGCATCTCGGAAGACATGCTCATCGTCATGGCGCATCTGGCGGCCGAGCCGTCCGTCTATCCCGATGCTTGGGGCTACCGCGACGCGATGGCGGCGCTGGTCGAGCAGTGGCGGCCCGCATGACCCCGCTGCGCACCGCCATCGACATCATGACGGGCTTGCCCATCGATCGCGATACACGCCGCGCGCGGCTACTCGCCGCGCGCCGCAAGCCGGTCGGAAGCATCCCCCGGCGCGGCATCCTGTCCGGCCATTGGGATCGTGGCAATGTCGTCGGCGCGTTCCGGGGAGGACGCGGCAGCTTTATCGCGGACTAGCTGCGAAATCGCGCGCCGCTTCCCCGCCAAGCGAGCAAGCGGCGCGCTGGTTTGAGGTCAGGCGGTGAGGTGCTGGTAGAGGATCGTGCCGCCGATGAGGATGAGCGTCAGCCCGCCCAGCATCTCTGCATAGCGGCCGATATACCGTCCCGCGTGCTTGCCGAGCATGACGCCGATCGTGGCGACGACCGTGGTGATCCCGCCAATGATGAGGCACGCGGTCAGGATATTGACCTGCATGACCGCGAGACTGACACCCACCGCCGTTGCATCGATGCTGGTGGCGAGCGCGGTAACGACCAGTCGCCACACGCCGGTCTGAGCGCGCTGACCCGCGTCCACGTCGCTTTTCGTCGCTGCATGGATCATATGCCCGCCGACGCCGAAAAGCAGGAAGAAGGCTATCCAATGATCGACTGCCGCGATCCAAGTGCTCAGCGCCAGGCCGATCGCCCAGCCAATCGCCGGCGTGATCGCCTCGAAGAAGCCGAACACGGCGCCGACACGTAAGGCATCGCGCCAACGATTGCGCTGATTGGTCGCACCCTTCCCCACCGCCGCAGCGAAGGCGTCGACCGACAAGCTGGCGCCAAGAGCGCCGAGCGTTAGCAAACCCGTCATTGATATACGTCCAAGGGCCGTCAACCGAACGACGCAATCCACCTCCGGCCACGAGAGAGGTAGCGCATCGTTGGTCTCGCCGGGCAGATCAAAATCTGCTGCCATCGCCACGAACCGGAAGGTTCAAGGATGTTGACGATGGCCCCGCAACAGCGGGTAGCTACTCCCCAAAAGTGAGACGCCCGTATCCCCTGGGGGGCATATGTACAAGCCGAATCCGATCAACCCTGTCCGATTAGGCGATCACCAGTATTTGGATATCGCCCGGAACTGCTCCACCGCCACCTTTGTCCCCTCGCCCTCTTCGGCGTGAACCAAGCAGTGATCGATATGATCGTTGATGAGCGCGCGCTTGGCGCTGGCGATCGCGTTCTCCACCGCCTGAAGCTGCTGCGCGATATCGACGCACGGCCGTTGCTCTTCGATCATCCCGACGATGCTTTTCAGGTGCCCGGTCGCACGGTTGAGCCGCTTGATGATCGCGGGATGATTGGAATGATCGTAATGGGCCATGTCACCCTATAAGACAAACGGACGAACTTTGTCGAGCAACCCCCCGGGGGGATAGACTCTATCCCCATGGGGGGATATGGACCTGCCCGAACTTCACGTCCGATCGGTCGCGACCGCCGGGCTTGCCGGGACGCACCATGACCTCTTTCGCCGAACTCGTTCAACAGGGCAGCTCCAATCTCTGGCTGTTCATCCCGACCGCGCTGCTGCTCGGTGCGCTGCACGGGCTGGAGCCCGGCCATTCCAAGACCATGATGGCTGCGTTTATTATCGCAGTGCGTGGCACTGTTGGCCAAGCCGTCCTGCTCGGCCTGTGCGCGGCGCTTTCGCACACCGCGATCGTGTGGGGCATCGCGCTTGGCGGGCAATATCTCGGGCGCGGCATCAACACCGAAACGACCGAGCCTTACCTCCTGCTCGGCTCGGCCGTCATCGTTCTTGGCATCGGTCTATGGATGATTTGGCGCACGCGTGCCGATCAGAAGGCCGAAGCCGCGCACGATCACCACCACCATCACGGCGAGGACGAGATCCGCACGATCGACACCGGCCACGGCATGATGCGTCTGGAGATTTTCGAGGATGGCGTGCCGCCGCGCTGGCGGGCGAGCTTTGCCAAGGGTGGCTGGAAAGCGGCGGATGTTATCCTCACAACGGATCGCGGCGAAGGCCGTTCGCAGACATTCCGCTTCGTCGATCGGGGCGATTACATCGAAAGCGTCGAGGAGATCCCGGAACCGCACGCCTTCAACGCGCGCGTCTCGCTGGGCCACGGCGGCCACAGCCATGACTACGACCTCACATTCGCCGAACACGGGCACGATCACGGCCACGGGCATGATGGACTGAAGGTCACGGGCGACGATGCCTACATGAACGCGCATGAGCGCGCCCACGCCGCCGATATCAGCCGCCGGTTCGCCGATCGTCAGGTAACGACCGGCCAGATCGCGCTGTTCGGCCTGACGGGCGGGCTGATCCCCTGCCCCGCAGCCGTCACCGTCCTCCTGCTCTGCCTCCAGCTCAAGCGTCTCGCGCTCGGTGTCGTGCTGGTGAGCGCGTTCAGCGTCGGCCTTGCCGTGACGATGGTCAGCGCCGGCGTCATCGCATCGCTCAGCGTCACGCACATCCGCAAGCGCTGGTCAGGGTTCGGCGACTTCGCGCGCAAGGCGCCTTATGCGTCGGCGGGCCTGATGCTCGTGATCGCGGGCTACATGGCCTATTCCGGCTTGCAAGGCCTCAGTCGGATCGGCGCGATCTGATGCGATCGCCTTGCGTCGATCTATGTGGTTTCGATGCCCGCACCGGATGGTGCCGGGGGTGTGGCCGCACGCGCGACGAGGTCCGGCGTTGGCGTAACCTGCGACCTGGTGATGCACGCCGCGTCATGAGCGACCTGCCACACCGCTTGGCAAAGCTGACCGACCGTTCCGCAAAGGGGGGCACGTCCTGATGTCGTGTCTCGCCGCCAAGGCGCTGGTATAATGTCGAGCAGGCTGAAATAGCGTGAACGCTCGAATTGACCGGCAAGTGATTTCCTTGCCCCGTTTTTTGCGTCGGCTTACGCTGCAAATGATGGCGGTGCAGCGTTCCTCTGTTGCGATCCTAGGAGTCGTGTTGGCGCTGGCCGCTGTCCTCGGGCTTGTCGCAGTATCGGGATGGCATAGCGCCATGGTTCACGATCACGGCCCGGTTCAAGTCGCCATGGTCGATACCCATTCTGATGACGATCACGACCATGCGGTTATGATCGATCATGACGATCAGGCTCCGGCAAAGCAGGCCGACGGCGACGGGCCAGCTCACCTTCTTGCCCACGCCGCAGGCCACTGGGTTGCTTTCGATGGCGCGAGGGCTGCGCCGGTTGCGGCCATCGTCGCCGCTCGCGTGTGGTCGATATTAACTCCATCGCTCCCCAGCGGGATCGACCCATCTAAGCTTCTGCGTCCGCCTCGCGGTTGAGTCTCGCCGACGCCGCGCGCGTCGACTGACTACCCTAGAGGATCATGCACTATGAACGGCAGTTTTCGCCGGTCGCGCACCGTTGCGCTGACCGGCGCCTTTGCGGCGCTATCGCCCGTAGGTGCGGCGTGGTCGCAGACCGCACCCCCCTTTGCACAGCTTCTAAATCAGACGCGTGATGTGCCGCGCGTCCTGGCGCTAGAAGCAGACGTCGCCCGAGCACGCGGCTTGGCATTACAAGCGCGCGCCCGACCGAACCCCTCGATCAATGTCTATGCAGAGAATTTCGTGGGCGACCACGATCGCAATGCGCGCAATCAACAACAGACGACTTTCCAGGTCGATCAGCCTGTCGAACTGGGCGGCAAGCGATCCGCTCGGATCGCCGCCGGTGAAGCCGGGATCGTTGCGGCAAAGGCGCGCGATCGTGACGGCCGTCTCGTCTTTGCGACTGAGCTGGCGCGCGCTTATGCTGGTGCCGAAATCGCCGATCGTCGCATCACCATCGCCGAAGAAGAGGTTAAACAGGCGACCGATGTCTTGAGGGTTGCCCGCGCTTTGGTCGGCGCCGGCAAGGAAGCCCGTCTCCGGCAAGTGCAGGCCGAAACCGAACTGAACACGCTTCAGGCCGACCTCGAAAACGCGCGCGCTTTCAAGACGGTCGCGCTGGCACGTCTTTCGGCGCTCGCCGGTATGACCACCCCCTTCACCGGTCTTTCGGAGTCACTCCTCGATCGGCTCGATGCCAAGCCGGCTTTCGGTCCCATTGACGCGATGCAGGCGACGACGGTGCGGGTCGCGGAAGCCGAACAAGACGCCGCTGCGCGGGCGGTGACGGTGCAACAGCGCCTCGCCATTCCGAACGTCACTGCGCAGCTTGGAGTGCGTCAACTCCGCGTCGCGAGCGGCCCTGCCCTAGTCGCCGGCATATCGGTCCCGCTCCCCTTCTTCGATCGCAACCAGGGCAACATCGCGGCGGCACGCGCTGAGCTGCAAGGAGCAGAAGCGCGCGCCGCCGCGGCCCGGCTCGAAGCCGAGGCCGGGACACGCGCCGGTCTAGCGCTGGTCGAGGCAGCCGACGCTCGTGCCGCTGCCGCGCAGCGGACTTTGACAACCGCCGAAGAAGGCTACCGCCTCGCCCGCATCGCTTACGAGGCAGGTAAAAGCCCGCTGATCGAACTGCTCGCCGCACGTCAAAATCTCGGAGTCGCCCGCGGCCTCATCCTCGATGCCGCCGCAGCGCGCCTCGACGCCCGCGCCAATCTCGCCCGTCTGCAGGGCCTCACCATCACCGGAGAAGCGGTGCAATGACCGATAAAACTCGCCTCTACACCGGCGCCGCCATTGGCCTGGTCGCTGCCGCCGCGCTTGGATTCGGCGCTGCGCGCCTCACCCAATCGCCCGCCCCTGCCCCTACGGAGGCCGCAGCGCCAGCCAAGCCGTCGAACACGGTCGCGATGACGCAGCAGGCACTTTCGGCATCGCAGATCACTGTAGCCCCGGCGGCCTCCGGCGAGCTGGACGCCGCGATCCTTGCCTCCGCTACGGTCGAGGCGACGCCCGACGCCGAGGCGGTGCTGACCGCGCGCGCACCGGGCACGGTCAGCCGTATCATGGTCCGCATCGGCGATCTTGTGCGAGCCGGCCAGACGCTCGCTCTGGTCGAGAGCCGCGATGCTTCGCAGATCGCAGCCGATCGCTCGGCCGCGTCCGCGCGCGTCACTCTCGCCGCTCGCCAGCTCGAACGCGAACGCGGTTTGCTTGCCCAGGGCGTCACCCCCCGCGCTGACTATGAAGCCGCACAAGCCAATCTGGCGGTCGCCCAGGCCGATGCCCGGCGCGCTAGCGCCGCCGCAGGCGCTGCCCGCGTATCAGGTGACGGCCGATCGGTTGCGGTCGTCAGCCCCGTCTCGGGGCGCGTCACCAATGCTGGTGCCAATCTCGGCCAGTTCGTCGCGGCTGAAACCGAGCTGTTCCGCGTCGCCGACCCGCGCCGGCTTCAGATCACGGCTAGCGTTCCCCCCGCCGATGCAGGCCGGGTCCGAGAAGGTGACAGGGTGGAGTTGACCACCACCGATGGCCGCAAGATCGAGGGCCGCGTACGTTCGTCGACCGGCGTCGTCGATCCGCAATCGCGGACCGCGACCGTCGTCATCACGCCGACCTCTGGCGGCAGCACACTCGCCCCGGGCCAGCTTGTGCAGGCTCGTATCCTCGCCAGCGGCGGGGCCGCCAAGAGTGGCGTGATGGTGCCGCAAGACGCGGTGCAGACGCTTGGCAGCGATACCGTAGTGTTCGTCCGCACCGGCCAAGGCTTCCGCGCACAGCCGGTTCAGGTCGGCAGCCGATCAGGCGGGATGGTGGCGATCACCGGCGGCCTCGCCGCCGGCACGCAGATCGCCACCACCAACGCTTTTCTCCTCAAAGCGGAGATCGAGAAGGAGTCGGCGGAATGATCGGCCGCATCCTCTCCCTTTCGGTCCGGATGCGATGGCTTGTCGCCGTCCTGACCCTCGTCGTCATTGGCTTTGGTTTATGGCAGATCACCAAGCTGCCGATTGACGCTGTGCCCGACGTCACCAACCGACAGGTCCAGATCAGCACATTCGCCCCGACGCTTGGGCCGGTCGACATCGAAAAGCAGGTGACGTTCCCGGTGGAAACGGCGCTGGCCGGAATCCCAGGGCTTGAGATGACCCGCTCCATCTCGCGCAACGGCTTCAGCCAGGTAACGGCGGTCTTCACCGACCGCACCGACATTTACTTCGCGCGCCAGCAGGTGACGGAACGGCTCGCACAATCGCGCGACAGCCTGCCTTCCAACGCGCAGCCGATCCTAGCACCGCTCAGCACCGGGCTCGGCGAGATTTTCTTCTATTCGGTCGCCTTCCGTCACCCCGACGGCAAGGGCTTGAAGACGGTCGATGGGAAGCCGGGCTGGCAGTCGGACGGCAGCTATCTCACGCCCGAGGGCGAACGCCTGACCACCGAGCTGGCGAAGGCGGCATATCTCCGCACGGTGCAGGATTGGATCATCCGCCCACAGATGCGCGCCGTGCGCGGCGTCGCCGGGGTTGATTCCAACGGCGGCTATGTGAAGCAATATCTGATCGAGCCAAACCTGAACGCGCTCGTTAGCTATGGGCTGTCGGTGACGGAGTTGGCGGACGCGATGGAGCGGGCCAATCTCTCTGCCGGCTCCAATTACGTCCGCCGTGCCGGCGAGAGCTTCCTTGTCCGCGCCGATGCTCGCCTCAAATCGATCGATGACATTCAGGAAGCCGTCGTGGCAACCCGGAACGGCGTTCCCATCCGCGTCAAGGACGTGGGCCAGGTCGTGATCGGCGGTGCGGTCCGCACCGGATCCGGCAGTCGCATGGGATCGGAAGCGGTCATCTCGACCGTGCTGATGCTGGTGGGCGACAACAGCCGCATCGTCGCGACCGATGCCGCCGAGAAGCTGACGCAGATCAACAAGGCGCTGCCGCCCGACGTGTTCGCCGAGCCGGTCTACAACCGGTCCAAGCTGGTCAACGCGACGATCGCGACGGTCGAAAAGAACCTCACAGAAGGCGCGCTGCTCGTCATCGTCGTGCTGTTCCTGCTGCTCGGCAACATCCGCGCCGCGCTCATCACCGCTGCGGTCATCCCGATCACTATGCTGATGACGGCCGCCGGCATGAACGGGCTGGGCGTATCGGGCAACCTGATGAGCCTTGGAGCGCTCGACTTCGGGCTGATCGTCGACGGCGCCGTCATCATCGTCGAGAATGCGCTTCGCCGCCTCGCCGAGCGCCAGGAGCATGAAGGCCGGCTTCTCACCCGCGACGAGCGGATGGAGGAAACGACACTCGCGGCCAAGGAGATGGTGCGGCCGACCGTTTATGGTCAGCTCATCATCTTCCTCGTCTTCGTGCCGCTGCTCACCTTCCAGGGCGTTGAGGGCAAGACGTTCGCGCCGATGGCGATCACGTTGATGGTGGCGCTCGCCTCCGCTTTCGTCCTGTCGCTGACCTTCGTTCCCGCGATGATCGCGATCGTCGTCAAGGGCCGGGTCAGCGAGACGGAAGTGAAGCCGATCCGCTGGTTCAAGGAACGCTACGCCCCCGTGCTGGGCAGGGGCGTAGCTCGGCCGATGCCCTTCATTCTGGGCGGTGTCGGCGTGTTCGTCGCGGCAGTGCTGAGCTTTGGCTTGCTCGGCGAGGAGTTCATGCCGCAGCTCGACGAGAAGGACATAACCGTCACCAACTTCCGCGTGCCATCGGCGTCGATCGATCAGTCGACACAGATGCAGCTTCAGATCGAGAATGCATTGAAGACGCTGCCGGAGGTGGCGCTGGTCTTCTCTAAGAACGGCAACGCCGATCTCGGCACCGATCCGATGCCGCCCAATGCGTCGGATACCTATGTGATTCCAAAGCCAGAGGACGAGTGGCCGGCGGAGGTTAAGAGCAAGGAGGACATCCTTCGCCGCATCGAGGAGCGGATGAAACCGCTGATCGGCAACCGAACAGAGATTCAGCAACCGATCCAGATGCGCTTCAACGAGCTGATCGCCGGCGTTCGCGCCGACGTCGCGATCAAACTCTACGGCGATGACCTCGACGCGATGAGCGAACAGGCGCGGCGCATCGCTTCCGTCATGCGCACCATCCCGGGCGCTGGTGACGTGAGTGCCGAACAGACGTCCGGCGCGCCGACCTTCGACGTGCAGATCGATCGGCAAGCGGCGGGCCGTTATGGCCTGTCGGTTGAGGAGGTGGCGAACACGGTCTCGGCTGCGCTTGGCGGGCGCGAGGCCGGGTTGTTGTTCGAGGGAGACCGGCGGTTCGACGTCGTGGTCCGCCTCCCCGATGCGCAACGGGATGACCTTGAGACACTGGGGTCGATCCCGGTGATGCTGCCCACTGCCGAGGGTCAGGTGGCGCGCTCGATCCCGCTCAGCCAGGTCGCCCGGTTCAACTACACGCAGGGGTTGAACCAGGTTAGTCGCGAGAATGGCAAGCGGATGGTGGTCGTGCAGATCAACGTCCGCGGGCGCGATCTTGGCGGGTTCGTCGACGAAGCACAGGCGAGGATCGGCCAGATGCAGCTTCCCGCCGGCATGTATACTGAGTGGGGCGGCACCTTCGAGAGCCTGCAATCGGCTCGGTTGCGCCTGCTGATCGTCGTGCCGATCTGCTTTATCGCGATCTATGCCCTGCTCTACATGGCGCTCGGCAGCTTCGTGTCGGCGGCGATCGTGTTCTCGGCGGTGCCGATGGCGCTCGCAGGGGGCGTGTTTGCGCTGCTGCTGCGCGGTATCCCCTTCTCGATCACCGCAGCGGTCGGGTTCATAGCCCTATCGGGCGTTGCCGTCCTCAACGGCCTCGTGATGATGAGTGCGATCGGAAAGTATCGCGAAGACGGTGCGGCCGACGACGATGCGATCGTGGGCGGCGCAATGGAGCGCGTCCGTCCGGTGCTGATGACCGCGCTGGTCGCGTCTCTTGGCTTCGTGCCGATGGCGCTTGCGACCGGCACAGGAGCAGAAGTGCAACGCCCACTCGCAACGGTCGTCATCGGGGGGCTTATAACATCGACAATCCTGACCCTTCTTGTCCTGCCAGCCATCACAGCGTTGTCCATGCGATTGAGAGGCTCAAAGGCACAAGGTTCGACTGTCGGCACCACAAAGGCCCAGATTTGAGTCTACATGCGCACGTTCTGGTATCGTTGACCGGCATCAAGTTCAGTGTCGGTTCAAGTAGAAGCCCTAATATCAAATACGCCGTCGTTCGATCCTATCGTCCGATGGTAGGAGAGTAGACATGCGTAAGACATTTTGGATTGCAGCGGGGCTGCTGGCTTCGTTGGTCCCTGGTACTGCGATGGCGCAGCACCATGGTGGCCGTCATTCCACAGGTCATGGTAGCTACGGCGGACATGGACGTGTGGTCGTGTCAAATCACGGCTATGGCTATGCGCAGCCCTATTATGGTGGCGGCTATTATGCCGACTCTCCGCGATACCAGTCTCGCCACTACGTGCGCGATCGGCACTATGATCGTCATTCCCGTCCGAGGCATTACCGCCGCCATCATTGACGGCGGTAAGGCTTCGGGCCGCTACTTGCGGGTTTCGCGCCGGGCAAGCCACGCCCGCATCTCGGCGATCTCGCGCCGCTGCGTCGCCACTACTTCGGCTGCAAGCCGGCGAACAGCGGGATCGCGCCCGTACCTCAATTCTATCTCGGCCATCGCGATCGCGCCTTCATGATGGGGGATCATCGCGCGCATGAAGTCGGCGTCGGCATCACCAGTGAAGGCCACGTCCATAGCGCCATGCATCTTGGCGTTCGCGGCCCGGTAGGCTCTGGTTGCGGGCGTGTCGGCCCGCTTTCCCGCATCAGCTCCCCGGGTCACGCTCGTACCGTGTTGAGCGTGCTGTGCGCTCGCAGCAGGTGGCGTCAGTCCAGCGGCCGTTGCGACCATCAGCGCGAGCGTGCCGTTAATTCCGATCATCACGTTCCTTCTCCAGTGTAGCATCATGTCCGCGCTGGCGTCCGGCTCTGGCCGGAGGTTGCCGGCGCGCAGCCGCATCGAGCTCGGCCACGGCCTGGGCCGCGGCCTCGCAGTCGCTGCCGGTTTCCTGGCCCCGCTCGCAGCGGGTGACAACCAGCCTCGCCTCTTCCGCGTGGAAACGGAAATAGCCAGCATCCCGTGGTTTAATCAGTCCGCATCCAGTCAGAGCGATGGTCGCGACAGCGGCAATGAGCGCGCGTTCCTTGAGGTTTGTCATTCTGTTCACCCGCTCGTTGTTCATGGAAATCACAAAGCGATGCCAAAGCGCCGGAGTGCGAGAACCATCGCGATATAGAGCAGGACGGTCAGGCAGCATCCGGCGGCCAAGGCTGGCCAAAAGCCAATTCCGTGACGCAAAAGGACTGGTATCAGTAGGAATAGCGGCAGCGAGGGGAGTACGAACCAGAAGGTCGCCTGCGCATGGGCCGCCATGTTCATCGCATCAGGCCGGTCGTGCCACAGCCATATCATGCCAAGGACCGAGACGACCGGTAGCGACGCAATCAGCGCTCCGAACCCGGGATAGCGCTTCGCCACTTCCGACGCTGCCGCGATTAGTATGCCCGAGACGATGGCCTTGACTGCAAGATAGTACATAGGATGCTTCGCTTACCTTGTGGCGGTGGATCTTGATGATGCGGCCCAGCGCCACTTCCCCCCGTTGCGACGCCATGCGCGAAACCCGATGCGGTAAAGCCTCCCGATCCACTTGATGAGAATGAACGTGGTTCCTCGCGGGACCAGGCCAAGGGCACTGGCGTAGCGCGTGACGAAGACCAGCATCGAAGCTGCCGTAAGCCAAAGTCCGGCGGGAAAAACGGGAGACGAGCCATTGACATTCATCAATGGCGATCCCCGGATCGCCCGAAGGTCGCGACCCGCCAGAGATACCAAATGACGGCCAGCAAGAGCACGGCGTTGCTGACCGGTTCGATGACGCTCGCCACCTGATTATAGCGTTCGCCCAGCTCGTAGCCGGCTAGCACGAGGATCACGGTCCATATTGCCGAGCCGGCAAGCGTGGAAAGCAGGAACGGACCGAGGGGCATTCCGCTGACCCCTGCTGGCACCGAAATCAACGTCCGGACTCCCGGGACCATTCGTCCGAACAGAACCGCCCAACGGCCATAGCGGTCGAACCAGCGATCGACATGATCGATCTCGTCCGCCGTCAACGTCAGCCATCGACCGTGGCGAGAAGCAAAGCGCTTCAACCGATCGATGCCGATCCAGCGCCCGACATAGTACCATAGGATCGCTCCTGCGGCCGATCCGAGGGTGCCAGCGATAACGACCACCCACAGCGAGCCGCGCCCCTGCGCGGCCGTGTAGCCCGCAAGGGGCAGGATCACTTCCGATGGAATCGGCGGAAAGACGTTCTCGGCCAGCATCAGCAGGAAGACGCCAAAGCCGCCGAGTGCCGATAGGATCGATGTTATGATGTCGAACACAAGACAGCCTCGTCAGATGATCCAATAGAAGATGGCGCAGAACACGAGGATGAGGGCGAGGACCGATCCTACGATCGCGTTTTCCAGTCGCGGGCACTCGACGTTCCTGATCCGCGCGGCGACCTGCCAAGCGGGGCGGATCGGACACCGCCACGACCCAGCGACAATTCGATCCAATTCCGCGTCCGACAGCCCGAAGAATGCTTTGGCTTCACGGCGCGATCGACCCGCCAGCCCCATCACACGCAGCACCACATCGTCCCATGCGACATCGATCGCGCTCGGCCGATCGATCATCGGGCCGCGCGCGTCACCGCCTGCCCAAGAGGGAGGCAGCAGGCCGATGATCTGGTGAGGATTGCGCTCCAACAGCGTCGCCCAGCGCAGCAAGCGGTGTTGGCGGTCCCGCGCCGGGATAGTCCGCGCCGGCGCCCAACGTCGGGTGAGGGCTTGCACTGGATGTGTCCATCGGCTCGCCTGAGAGGTCGTCATGGACTTGCCGGAGTACAGGCGTCGCCATTGGTAGCGCGCTTGAGCGGACGAGAACAGCGCAGGGTCAGGAAGGTGGTGCAGCTCAGGATGAAGGCGATATCGTATAGGCCGTAGCCGACGGCCGCCCCGAGCGCGCCAGTCGCCCACAGGCTGGCCGCTGTTGCCGTACCCGAGGCTTTGCTACCCTTCTTCAGGATCGCGCCGCCCCCAATGAAACCGACGCCTGTAATCAGACCTTCGAGCAACCTGGCCTGCGCCGGGGACGTGCGGCCGAGGATCGCGATGCCTACCAGCACGAAGCCGCAACTGGCGATGGCAACCAACGGGAATGTGCGGATGCCTGCGCTACGGGCGTCCTTCTCGCGATCCCAGCCAACCGGAAGGGCAAGCGCGTAGGCGACGGCGAGACTGATGATATGGGTGGTTATCTCCCACCATGAGCTTTGAAACATGCCGGCCTGCCTGTTCTACGCGATCGCTCCAAATCGGAGGTTAAAAACGAATGTTGGGCCGAGCGCCTTGAAGGCGCTCGTGATTAAGGCGAGGATCGTGAACATCTGCGAACCTACCGGTGCAGACATGCGATGATGGCGGCCACGACGGCGGCGGTTTCCGCAACGTCGCGCACCCTGACCGTGTCGAGGCCGATCTCGACGGCGGGATAGTCATTTCCACCGGGGAAGATCGCATCGCCGATGAACAACATGCCGTCGAGCGGCACGCCGCTTTCGGCGCTCAGGCGCTTCAGGCCGTAGCCTTTGTCGACCCCTGCCCTCGTCACGTCGATCGATGTCGTACCGCCAAGATTGATCGAGAGGCCCGGCAGCACTGCGCGCAAGGTCGCCTGCAATGCAGTGCGTTTTTTCCGATCCCGGTCCCATCCCTCCTTTTCCTTCAGCGGCGCCGCCTGCCCCAGCCCCGAAAAGGTAATCTGGCTGCCGCGATCCTCGATCCGCTCGCCCCATATGCGTTCATCGGCGAGGCCGGCATCGGCCAGCGCCCGGTCGAAGGCCGCGCGGATCTTCGCCTTCTCCGCATCGTCGAACAGCTCGGCATAGACCACGCACCAAGCCCCATCGATGAAGCGATAGAGCTTGGTGCCGGTGGTCGGCATCAACCAGAGGCGGTCGAGCGCTGCGTCCGCAGGCAAGCGCGACGCGACCTGCTTTTCGAATTGTGGCCAGTCCCCGCCCGAGATCACCGCCACATCGGTAACGGCGAGCAACCGGGCGATGATCGCGGCCATATCCTCCGATAACGGGCGTTTGCTCTCCGCGAGCGTGCCGTCGAGGTCGAAAGCGACCAGCCACTTCATGCCGCGTTCCCCGCCGGGTCGCGGTAGGCGAGCAGCCGGAGCGCGTTGATGACGACGAGCAGTGTCGATCCCTCATGGACCGCCACCGCTGGCCCGATGCCGAGGCCGAGGATGGTGGCAGGCACGAGGAAGGCGACGACGCCCAGGCTGACGAACACGTTCTGACGGATGATGCCGCGCGTATGACGGCTCAGGCCGACCGCGAACGGCAAGTGCGCCAGGTCGTCGGCCATCAGCGCTACGTCGGCCGTCTCGAGCGCTACGTCCGACCCCGCCGCGCCCATTGCGATGCCGACCGTGGCGCTCGCCATCGCGGGCGCGTCGTTCACGCCGTCGCCGACCATCGCGACCTTGTCCTCGCCGGCAAGCTTCTTGATTGCGGCCACCTTGTCTTCGGGCATGAGGTCGCCCCACGCCTCATCGATTCCGACATCGTTGGCGATCGCTTCGGCGACCTTCTGGTGATCGCCGGAGATCATTATCATCCGCGACACACCCATCTCGTGCAGCCGGCGCAGCGCGGTCTTGGCCGCTTCGCGGGGCGTGTCCATCAGGCCGATCGCGCCTAGGTCGCGGTCTCCCTTGCGGACGACCATCGTCGTGCGGCCGTTCTCGCGCAGCTTCGCGATCGCGTCCTGCGCCCCCTGCCCCAGCGCCGGTATGCCCTCGCCCCCAAACATCTCGGCCTTGCCGATCCACACCGTCTCGCCATCCACGCTCGCGGTGACGCCACGACCGGTCAGGCTCTTGAGGTCGCCAGCGGTGGGCAACGGGCGCCCATTCAGGCGTTCGCGGCCGTCGTTGACGATCGCTTGGGCCAGCGGGTGATCGCTCAGCGCCTCGACAGCGACGGCCAGCGACAGCAGCTCGCCTTCGTCGGTGCCGTCGACGGGCACGACATCGGTGATGCGCGGGCGCCCTTCGGTCAGCGTGCCGGTCTTGTCGAAGGCGATCGCCTTGAGCGATCCGAGGTTTTCGAGCGGCGCACCGCCCTTCACCAGCACACCGCCACGTGCCGCGCGCGCGACGCCGGACAGGACCGCGCTCGGCGTCGCGATCGCGAGCGCGCAAGGGCTCGCTGCGACCAGTACCGCCATCGCGCGATAGAAGCTGTCGCGGAACGGCTCGTCGATGACCACCCAGGCGAACAGCAGCAGCACCGACAGGATCAGGACGGCGGGCACGAAGATGCGCTCGAACCGATCGGTGAAGCGCTGCGTCGGCGACTTCTGCGTCTCCGCCTCGCTCACCATCTTCACCACCTTGGCGAGCGCGGACTCGTTGGATCGGCGCGTCACCTCGATCTCGATCGCGCCGCCGCCATTGATCGTGCCGGCAAAGACGCGGCTCTCCGCCTCGACCGCATCGGGCTTGGCGCGGGCGGCTGCCGCGTCCGCGACCGGCACCTTGTCGACCGGGATGCTCTCGCCGGTCACCGGGGCTTGGTTGATCGCGCTGGTGCCCGTGATGACGAAGCCGTCAGCAGGCAGGCGCTCGTTCGGGCGGACGATGGCGACATCCCCAACGACCATTTGCTCGACCGGGATTTCGCTGGTCTGGCCGTCGCGTCGCACGGTCGCGGTTTCGGGCGCGAGCTTCGCCAGCGCCTCGATCGCCTTCTTGGCGCGTCCCATCGCGTAATGCTCAAGCGCATGGCCAAGGCTGAACAGGAACAGCAGCAGCGCGCCTTCGGCCCATGCGCCCAGCGCAGCGGCGCCGGCGGCAGCAACCAACATCAGCGTGTCGATCTCGAACTTCTTCATCCGAAGGTTGTCGATCGCCTCGCGCAGCGTGAAGAACCCGCCGAAGAAATAGGCTGCGACATAGCAGGCCGTGGGCAGCCACTCCGGTGCGCCGGCAACCAGCCTTTCGATCGCATAGCCGATCCCCAGCAGCGCGCCGCAGGCAAGCGCGAAGATCAGCTCGGTATTGGGGCCGAGAAATTCGGCGTGGCTATGGTCGTGACCATCGCCGGGGCCGTGCTTCTCTTCGCCCGCGTCGTGGCCCCCGGGGCCGTGGTCGTGGCCGGCATGGTCATCGGCGGCGACCCGCTTGCCAACCCTCACCTTCAGCTTGCGAAGAGCAGCGCGCACTTCCTCTTCTGTGGTCTCTCGGCGATCATATTCGACCCGGACCGACCCGCTGGTGCTGGCGCTTGCCTGTACCACCCCGGGCAACGCGCATAGCGCATCGCTGACCGTGCGCGCCCGCCGTTCGTGACTGATCCCCGTCACCTGCCAGATCGCATGACCGTAGCGTTCAGTGATTTCGGCACCTGCGGCCCGCACCATTTCACGCAATCGCGGCAGCGGTAGCTTGGCGGCGTCGAAATGGATGCACAGGGCCGCCGGCGTGTCGCCATCGAGGCAGATCACATGCGCCCGCTCGACGCCTTCGCGCTTTGACAGGGTTGATACGAGACGGTCCAGGCAAGCGTCGGCCGCGTCAGGAAGGTCCGGCAACAATACTGGAATATCGAGTTCGAGCTTGTCGTTCATGACGACCTCCTTTCGCTTTTCTTGGTTTCGGCGCGCGCGTCGCGCAGGATTTCGACACCGCCCTTGATGGCGATGATGGCGGTAGCGAAGCCGACCAGAAGGTCCGGCCAGTTGGTGCCCAGCCACAGCACCAGCACGCCCGCGATCAGGATGCCGCCATTGGAAATGAAGTCATTGAAGCTGAAGGTGGTGGCGGCCCGTAGGTTAACGTCCGGATCCTTGAGCCGCTGGAGCAGCCGCAGGCAGAGGTAGTTTACGACGCCGGCGATCGCCGACATGACCATCATGGTCGGTCCGATCGGCTCGCTCCCCTGCACATAGCGTCGCCCGACATCGATCAGGATGCCGCCCGCAAAGATCAGCAGCATTACCCCCGATGCGATCGCGGCGCGCGTCTTCCACGTCTTACCGTGGGTCAGCGCGACGAGGCTGAGAGCGTAAACGGCGGTGTCGGACAGATTGTCGACGCCGTTGGCGATGAGCGCACTTGAATCGGCGAACGCGCCGGATACGAAAAAGCCCGCTGCGATTGCTGCGTTCAGCAGCAGCACGATCCAGAGCGTGCGACGCTCCTGCGTGCCCGCGTTGTCGTTGCTCGCATTCATCCCATGATCTCCTCGAGCGTCAGGAGGGCGAGGAACCCTACGAAGAACATCGAGCTGATGAGCGGGGTGTCAGGCTTCTCGTGCGCCTCAACCAGCAGCTCTTCCGTGACGAGGTAGAGCAGCGCCATCAGCCCAAAGCTCAGGAAGCCAGCGACCATTACCGGCGAGAGCGTGGCGACAGGAACGGCAGCGAGCGCGCCGATCGGCAGCAGCAGCGCCAAGGCCGAGACGATCACGATGATGCGCAGGCGCGAGCGATAGGTTTCCGCCAGCTCGTTGGTCAGTGTCAGACCCAGGAAGAGCACTTCGAGTGTCAGCGCGATCGTCAGCAGAAATCCCGCCTTCTCGCCCGCGACGAACGCAAGGCCGAGCACCAGGCCATCGACCAGGATGTCGATGCCGATCGCGGCGAGCAGCGCCATCGGCCCCTTGAAGCGGGCCTCGAAAGCCTTGAGACCCAGCATCGTTACGACGCCCGCCGCCCCGCCGATCAACGTCGCGCTGGGCGAAGCCTCATGCTTGACCTGCGGCAGGATTTCAGTCGCTGCCGCCGCGAACACGACGCCGGCAGCAAGATGCTGTAGCCCCGCCACGAGGCCAGGATTTAACTTTGTGCGGCTCGCGATGATCGCGCCGAGCACGACCGCCAACACAGGCGCAAGCGTGTAGAGCAATGCCTGCATATCCTATGATTCCTCCGGTGTTCGATGACAGACGCGGATCTTCCCGCGCTGCGTGAAGGCGATCGACCCGCCCGCCACGACTGCCCGCGACTGGTCGCCGCGAAATTCTTCGCCGGTCCGTTGCGCGTGCAGGATCTCGGTTCTGCCCTTGGGCAGCCAGGTGACACCCATCTTCAGGCCGTCGTCGATGAAGTCGACATCGGCGCGCGATCCATCGTCGCAATACATGATGCGCTGCGCGATCAATCGAGGCGTCAGATGCTTTTCATGCGCCGGCTCGGCCGGTTGGCTTGGAGCGGGGTTGCACGCCCCTACGACCATACCCGCGAACAGAACGGCGCCGATGCGCGCGGCTGTCAGGCCAGGCAGGTGCCGCAAGGCGCGCACCGCCCTCACCACAGCACGCCGTGATCGGGCGTCAGCGGCTCAGGGGCCGGTAGTCCCGCCGTCTGAAGAAGGTCGATCTCGATCGTGCGGCACATGGCCGTGAGCGGGACATCGTGGACGCTATTGGCGAACGGATCGGTCAGATCCTCGCCGATGCTCAGCACCGCGAGGAAGACGAGTCCGATCAGCGTCGATCCGATCGGCGTGGCAAGGCCCAGGGATTCGACCAGCGCGATCGGAAGCAGCACGCAGAACACGCGCGTGAAGAGGTTCGGGAAAAACCGAAAGCCATTGGGCAGCGGCGTGTTCTTGATCCGCTCCATGCCACCCTGCGCATTGGCGATGTCGATCAGGACGCGCTCTACAGTTGCCTGCTGGATCTCGGTGATCCGACCTTCCGCGAGCGCGTCGGCGTAATTGCCCGATATGTCCTCCAAGAGCGCGTTGGCAGGGTTCAGGCGAGCGACCGCCATATCGGCGACGTCCGTTCCGGCGATCCGGGCAATGTCTTCATAGGGCGACTGTCGGCGAAGCTGGCAGCGCATCGAGTGCGCGAAGGCGATCTGCCGCAGGATGATGTTGTGCCGCGTCTCACTGCCCTCGGGTTCCCCCTTGGTCAGGCTGCGTGTGATCCTGGCCAGGCTGCGCGACGCATTGATGAGCGCGCCCCAAAGGGTTCGCGCTTCCCACCAGCGCGCATAAGCTGCGTTGGTCCGAAACCCCATGAAGAGCGCGATGGCAGTGCCGAACAGCGCCGTCGGCAAAGGCGGTTCCTTGATCGGGGTCATCATGTGGAATGCCGTCACCGCCACGTCCCACACGAACAGGATCGTGAGAGGCTTCCAAACCTCGATAATGATCTGCCTAAAACGTGGCCTCGCGCCGACTATCATATCAATTACGCCCTAAATCTCTTAGCAATCGTCATCCGATCGGCATGTTCATGATGTCCCGATAAGCGGACAGCAGCTTGTTCCGGACTTGCAGGGTCGCCTCGAAAGTAATGGATGCGCGGCTCTGGATGAGCGCGACGGTTGCAATGTCGGTGGTTTCGCCACGCTCATATGCTTCGGTGACGACATCCTCCTGCTCCTGGGTCTCGTTGACCTTCGCGACCACGGCATTGAGGGTGTCGGCAAAGTTCGACGCCGGAGCGGTCGGCGTCACGCCGGGCGGTGCCGTCGGCTGCGCCGCACGCAAAGCGCGGCTTCGCGCGATCACTTCGGCCCGAATGGCCATCACATTCGAGATCGACGTGTCAGACATCGTTTCTCTCCCGTTCCAGTGCGACGTGTCGGAAGACAGGACGGTTCATCGGGTGCCCTCCCGTTCGCAGATTCGGGTGCGGCCCTCGCCATCCACGACGGTGAGCTGCGACCCCTTGAAGGTCGCGGTGGCTGTCTCGCCGACATATTGGAGGCCCTGCGCTGGCGCGGTCAGCGTCATGGGCACGGCGCTGCTGGAGCGCCGCAAATCGATCTGCAGGCCGTTGTCCTTGTAGTCGACGAACAGCGGTTCCCCGTCGGAACAGCGATAGGGATGGCGCCCCATTTCCCCGGTCGCCACGGCGCTGTCGGACGAATGGATTTGCTGCTCCGTTGGCGGGGCTGGCGGCTTGCTTTCCGTGCAAGCCGCCAGGCCGACAACGAGGATGAGGGCGGGCAGTACCCGCTTCAACGGCATCATCGCGCCTTCCTCCTGTAGCGGGAGGGGACGCGCTGACGATTGATCCCACGGGCAGGCTGACCCACCCGCCAGCGCAGATAGGTTGCGAGGCGATCATCAGCCTCGATCATCAGGGACCGCAGACGACGCAACATCATCGCCGCGAACGGCAGAGACAGCGCCCCGCCCAGCGTGCAGCTATGTGTTAGCCTAGTGCCACCATCGTCCCCTGCCAGCTCGTACCGTTCTTCGAGCGTGAACAGATAAGGGATGCCGCAGGACCAAGCGAAGGCGCGCGGCTTATCGAATTGATCGACCCGGGCCGGCGTCCGAATTGGCCGGGTGATGCCCTGGATCGCGAAGGTACATTCCGTTTCGCCAAGCTGGCACGGGTTGTCGAGGAATACGAGCGGACTCCAAGCCCGACGATGATCCGGATCGGTGATCGCCGACCAGATCCGCAGTGGCCCGCCGTGAAGCATTGAGCTGGTTATGGTGCGAGGCATATCCCCATCTCCCAGAGATGAGCGGGGCGATCGCGGATCGCCCCGCGCACCCATCAGGCCAAGTTGTTCACGAAGGTCTGACCGTGGTCGTCCCCTTCATGCTCCTCATTGTAGTGCTCGGGCTTCTCGATCACTTTCTGCCCGAACCGGGCGTAGAGCGTCGGCAGCACGAACAGCGTCAGCAGCGTCGCCGAGATCAGGCCGCCGATGACGACGGTCGCCAATGGCTTCTGCACCTCCGCGCCCGCCCCCTCGCCAAGCGCCATCGGCACGAAGCCGAGGCTTGCGACGAGCGCGGTCATGACGACTGGCCGCAGACGCTGCATTGCGCCGACATGGGCCGCCTCCTCGCGCGATAGCCCCGACCGGATCAGATCCTGGATTGAGCTGACCATGACGAGGCCGTTGAGGACCGCGATGCCCGACAGGGCGATGAAGCCCACCGCCGCCGAGATCGAAAAGTCCATGCCGCGCAGGAAGAGCAGCAGAACGCCGCCCACCAGCGCGAATGGCACGCCGGTGAAGACGATCGCGGCATCGCGGACCGATCCCAATGCGCCATAAAGCAGCAACAGGATCAGGATGAAGCAGGCCGGAATGACCAGCTTCAGCCGCTCGCTCGCCGATTGCAGGTTCTCGAACTGACCGCCCCATTCGAGATAGGCACCGGCAGGCAGCCGGACCTGGCTGCCGATCGCCGCCTGCGCGTCTGCAACGACGCTACCGACATCGCGACCACGCACGTTGGCTTGCACCACCACGCGCCGCTTCCCGTTTTCGCGGCTGATCTGATTGGGACCGTCGACGACCTTGATGTCAGCGACACTGGACAGCGGCACATAGCCGCCGCCTGCCACCGGCACCTGCACCTGCTGGAGCAGGCCGATGTCGGCGCGCTGCGCCTCCGACAGGCGGATCACCACCGGGAAGCGACGGTCGCCCTCGAAGATCTGGCCCGATGTTCGCCCGCCGATCGTCGCAGTCACGGTGTCCTGCACATCCTGAGCCGTAACGCCCAACCGCGCCATCGCGTCGCGGTTGACGCGAATGTCGAGCATGGGAAGACCGGTCGTCTGCTCCACCTTCACGTCCGCTGCGCCTTGCGTTCTGCGCAGCACCGCCGCGATTTGCTCGGCCGTCCGGTTCATCTGGTTGAAGTCGTCCCCGAACACCTTCACCGCGATGTCGCCGCGCACGCCGGCGATCAGCTCGTTGAAGCGCATCTGGATGGGCTGGGTGATCTCGTAGGCATTTCCCGGAATCTTCGCGAGATTACCCTCGATCCGGCTGACCAGCTCCTCCTTGGGAAGCTCAGGATCCGGCCAATCCTTGCGCGGCTTCAGGATGACGAACATGTCGGTCGCGTTCGGCGGCATCGGGTCGGCCGCCAGCTCGGCGGTGCCCGTCTTGGAATAGACGAATTGCACCTCCGGCTGCTTCGACATCATCCGCTCGATCGGCACCTGCATCGCCTGGCTCTGCTGGACCGACGTTGCCGGAATGCGGAGCGACTGGATCAGCAAATCGCCTTCGTCGAGCTGCGGCAGGAACACCGAGCCGAGCGTAGTGAAAGCAAGCGCCGCCACCACAAGGCTTCCCACACCCGCACCGATCGTCAGCGTCGGGCGCTTCATGGCCCGGTCGAGACCGGGTTCGTAGCGCTTCTTCAGCCACGTGATGATGCGGCCGTCCTTCTCCTCGACCTTCTTCGACAGCCAGATCGCAATCATCGCCGGCACGAAGGTGAGAGAGAGGATGAAGGCGAAGGCGAGCGCGATGATGACGGTCAGCGCCATCGGTCCGAACGTTTTACCCTCCACGCCGGTCAGCGTGAGCAGCGGTACGTAGACGAGGATGATGATTGCCTGCCCGTAAACCGAGGGGCGGATCATCTCGCGAGCGGCGGCTGCCACGGTCGCAAGCCGTTCCTTGACGGTCAGCAAGCGACCTTCATGATGCTGTTGTTCGGCAAGCCGCCTCAGCGCGTTTTCAACGATGATGACGGCGCCGTCGACGATCAGACCGAAGTCCAAAGCCCCAAGGCTCATCAGATTGGCCGAGACCCCAGCGCGCAGCATACCAAAGCCTGTCAGCATCATGGTGATCGGGATGACCAACGCCGCGATCAGGGCCGCACGGAAGTTGCCGAGCAGCAGGAAGAGCACGACGATGACCAGCACCGCGCCTTCGGACAGGTTTTTCGCGACCGTCTTGATCGTCGAATTGACCAGCTCGGTGCGGTTCAGCACCGGCTGAATTACGACGTCAGGAGGCAGCGAAGCGTTGATCGTCTTCAGTTTCTCAGCGACCGCGGTCGACACGATGCGGCTGTTCTCGCCGATCCGCATGATCGCCGTGCCGACGACGACTTCGGTACCGTTCTCCGATGCCGAACCCATGCGGATCGCCTGACCCGTCTTCACAGTCGCAACTTGTTCGACCGTGATCGGCACGCCGTTACGTGTCGCGATCACGGTCCTGGCCAACTCGCTGGCATTGCGAACGAGCGCATCCGAGCGAACAGCCAGACCTTCGCCATTGCGATTGACGAAGCCACCGCCGACGCTGGTGTTATTGCGCTCCAGCGCATTTCCCAGGTCCGTCAGCGTGATGCCGAGCGAGGCCAGCTTCTGCACGTCGGGCACGACGAGGAACTGCTTGGCGTAACCGCCAATCGAGTCGACACCGGCGAGGCCCGGTGTGGTCTTCAGAAGCGGCGTCACGATCCAGTCCTGCGCGGTGCGCAGGTAGGTCGCCTTGTCCTCTTCGGTCGTCAGTCGCTCGCCCTCTGGCGTGATGTAGCTGCCATCGGGCTGTTGGCCCGGTTCACCGGGCTTGTGCTTGTCGTCCTCGCGATGATCGAGACGAACGGTGTACATGTACACCTCGCCCAGGCCTGTCGCGATCGGACCCATTTCAGGGTTCACGCCGTCGGGCAGATTCTCTTGCACGCCCCGCAGACGCTCGCCCACCTGCTGGCGGGCGAAATAGATGTCCGTCGCGTCCGAAAAGACCGCCGTGATCTGCGCGAAGCCGTTGCGGCTCAACGAGCGCGTATATTCCAGGCCGGGGGTGCCGGCGAGCGCGGTTTCGATTGGAAACGACACCTGCTTCTCGACCAGCTCGGGCGAGAGGGCAGGCGCGCGGACGTTGATCTGGACCTGATTGTTGGTGATGTCCGGCACCGCGTCGATCGGTAGCCGGTAGAGGGAAAACGCGCCGATGGCGGCGACGATGACGGTGAGGAGCAGGACTAGCCAGCGCTTCTCGACCGCCCAGGTTACGATACGGGCGATCATGGCTTAATCCTCGTGGCTCGCTTCGCCCTTGCCGATATCGGCCTTGAGCGTGAAACTTCCGGTGGTGGCGATCTGTTCGTTGCCGGTCAGGCCCGACCGGACGATCACCGTGTCGCCCGACGCATCGCCGAGCTGGACCGGGGTCGCCTTGAAGCCGGTGGGCGTGCGCACGAACACGACCGACTTGCCCTCGAAACTCTGGACCGCCGTCGTCGGCACGCGGACCGCCCCGCTCCCGCCGCTGCCCGTGAGCTGCACGGCTGCCGTCACAGGCTCGCCGACCCGCCATTCGCCACCGCGATTGTCGAGGGTGGCGAGCGCAGGCACGAGCCGCGTCTGCGGATCAAGCGCCGGCGACACGAAGGTCACGCGGGCGGTCGCCTGACGGCCTGCCGCCTTCACCAGCACCGTATTGCCGGGACGCACCCGGCCCGCATCCTCGGGCTTGAGATTAAGCGCGATCGACACCTGGCTCAGGTTGGCGATGCGATAGAGTTCGGCATCCGCCGCGACCGTTTGTCCCAGCGTCACGGGGCGCGCAATGATCTGGCCCGAGATCGGCGCGGCAATGCCGAGCCGGTTGAGCCCGCCGCCGCCGACACCCGCCGCCGAAACCATGCTCTGCGCCTGCGTCAGGGCGATCCGCGCCTCCGTCGCCGCTGTGCGGGCGGCGATCAGATCCTGTTCAGGGGAGACTCTCTGCGCGAACAGCCGCTGTTCGCGCGCGAGGTTCGAATTAGCGAGCTGAAGCCGCGCCCGCGCCGCCTCGACCTCGCCCTTGATCTGCGCCGCCTCGCGGCTTTCGATGACCGCAATGGTCTGGCCGCGTCCGACCGATTGGCCGAGGTTACGGGTGAGCGCGACCACGCGTCCCGCAATTGCGGCCGAGACGACCTGCGTTCCCTGTGGGTCGCCCTCGATGATCGCGGGCAGCTCGATCGTCCCGGCCCCGCCGATGATCGGCCGTCCGACCTGGACGCCCGCTGTGGCGATCTGGTCGGCACCCAATGTGACGACGCCTTCACCGGCATGACCGCCTTCAGCACCGCCCTTTTCCGTGCCCGCTGCCGTCTCATTGGCAGCTGCGCCTTCGGCAGTTGCCTCGTTTCCGCCATCCTTGCCGCCGCAGGCAGCCAAGAGCAGGGCGAGCGACGCCGCGCCCGCGAGATAAAAGCTCTTCATCACTGATTCCCCCCATTGGGCGCACGAGCGGTCAGTCGCTCCACTTGCGCGCGGGCATTCTGGTAATTGGCAAGCGCGTCGATCGCGGCGACCCGCGTTTCGGCGAGCGTGCGTTCAGCATCGAGCAATTCGAGCTGGCCGAACTTGCCCTCGCGATAGCCGATCCGCGCGATGCGGGCGGCCTCCTGTGCAGCCGCCAGCGCCGGCCCCGACGCCGCACGAGCCGTCGTTGCGGCATTGGCCGCCTGCGCCTGCGCGTCCGTGATCGCCTGTTCGATGTCGAGCGCGGTCACGCGGCGCTGCGCATCCGCCTGGGTCCGCTGCGCGGTCGCCTGCGCAATCGCGGCGCGACCATTGTTGAACACCGGGATCGGGATCGACACGCTGAACACCGCCGCCATGTCGTTGGTCGCTTCCAGGCGGCGGATCGACGGCCCGACGTTCAGGTCAGGCACGCGATTGGCGCGCGCGAGCCGCACGCCGGCTTCGGCAATGGAGAAATCCGCGTTGGCTGCCGCCAGCGCGAGTGTGCCGGTCGTGTTGACCGGTGCCAACGGCCCATAGACGTTCACATCGGGAAGGCGATCGAGCAGCGTGTCATCGAGCAGGCCGTCGATCGGCCGTCCGATCCGACGCGCCAGATTGGCGCGGGCCGCCTCGGCCAAGCGAAGCTGCCGCTCCACATTGGCGTCGGCATTGATACGCGCGACATCCGCGCGCTGTTGCTCGAGTGGCGATGCCCGCCCTGCCTGCACGCGAACGCTCGCGGCCCGCAGCGCATCGCTGGCGATCCGGGCCTGATCGAGGGCTGTCATTACCCGGCGATCGGCCGCGACCGCTTCGACATAGAGCTGCGTTACCTGAAGCCGGACATCCGCCGCGATGATCGCGGCCTGGATCTCGGCCCGGGACAATTGCGCATTGGCGACCGCGACGCGGGCGCCGCGCTTGCCGCCTAGCTCGATCGGGATCGCAAAGCCGACCGTGGTTTCCGCGCTGCGGACCCCCCGATACGGCCCGGAGCCGATGACATTCTCGACTTGGCCTTGAACCACCGGATTGGGCCGCAAGCCGGCGACTGTGCGACCTGCACGGGCCGCGTCGATTCCAGCTGTCGCCGCTTCCGCAGCAGGGGCCGAACCGCCCGCTGCACTGACCGCTTGGTCAAGCGTGTAGACCGGCGCATCCTGCGCAACAGGCGCGGACGGTCCGACCTGCGCCTGCGCCATCGTGGCGCAAGACGCTGCGGCCAGCATGGCCGCGAGGATACGATTCATGAAAATAGGACTCCTGACGATGATCGACAGGGGCGCGCCAACGCACGCCCAAATCGGACGTCAGGCTTGGGGGGGCCTCAAATGGACCATGCCGGTGCGGCCGTCGAGCGACGCAGAGGCGGAGATTGTCGGCTTGGGCACTGTGAGGACGGGGGTATATTCCATCGTCGTGCGCGCAGGCGCGCCGACGTCGTGTCCGTGACAATAATTGTGATGATGCGGGACATTCTTGTCCGAGTCCGATGGCACCTGATCGATGTCACCGGCGGTATGGACCGTGAACTCAACGCCCGCGATGCTTCCCCCCGCCAGATCGGCGGCATGGGCCATGCCGGAGAAGCTGGTCAGGACCAGCATCAGGCATGTCAGGAAAGGCAAAAAGGCTCGCACTAGCTTGCCTCTATCACGGAAGGGTTTTCATGTCATTGCACTAATTCGAACCAAGGGTCACTGAGCCGGAACCCGAGCGGGATCGGTCGCGCCCGTTCCAGGCGAACCCGACCGCAATGGCGACCGCCATCAGGAGTTGCGCCAGCACCGATTGCCAAGTGGGAAACACGCCGAGCATCGACAGCCGTGGCACGTCCGCGAGCGGTGCGATGTTGATAAGGCCGGCTTCCTGGAGCGCGGCGACGCCTTTACCCGCCAGCACGACGGTCAGGACCGCCATGAGCCAGGAGCTATAGCGGAAGAACTGCGCGATCGGCAGCTTGCGACTGTAGCGAAGCATGGCCCAAGCGATCAGGCTGAGCAGTCCAATCGCCGACCCGGCCCCCGCGAGAAGCATCCCGTTGTCACCTTGCGCCGAAAGCGCGGCATAGAACAGGATCGTCTCGAAGACCTCGCGATAAACTACGACGAACGCCAGCCCGAACAGGAACCAGCCCGACCCGCCCGAGAGCGCCCGCGACATCTTCTCGCGAATATAGCGCTGCCACTGATCGGCCTGCGCCTTGCCGTGCATCCAAATCCCGACCGAGAGCAGCACGACCGCGGCGAACAGCGAGCCAAACCCTTCCGTCAGCTCCCGGCTCGCACCGCTGATCCCGATCGCATAGGTGGCGACCGCCCAGGTGATCCCGCCCGCGATGATCGCGCTGACCCAGCCGCCATGCACGTACCGCAGCGCCTCGCCGCGCTCGGCTTTACGCAGGAACGCGATCATGGCGACAACGATGAGCAGGGCTTCGAGCCCTTCACGCAGCAGGATCGTGAACGCGCCCAGGAACGTGGACGCTTCGGTGGCGGCATCAGGCGCGAGCGCCGCTTCCGCATCGTCGAAAAGGCCGCCCAGTACTGCGACCTTCTCCGCGAGATCATCGGGCGACGCGCCCCGGTCGATCGAGGCGCGGAACTCCCCCATCGCGCCCTCGATTCGACCCATCAGCGTCGCGTCGCGCGCGGTGAGTGTTGGCTCGATCGGCTCGAACCCATCGAGATAGGCCGACAGCGCCAGCTCTTTCGCCATGCGCGCATCGCCGCGCCGCGCAGCCGCCACGCTTTCGGCGAGTTTGGCGCGGGCGACCGCGAGCGAGCCGGGAGCCTGTTGTATCACCTGTTCGGGATGACGACGCAGGAACGCGAGCACGGCGTCAGCCTTGGCGTCGCCGATCGCCGCGCCGAGCGCGGCCGGGGTGAGCGCGACCAGGGTTTTCAGGTCCGGAATGCGCCGGCGAAGGGTCGGGTCGGATTTCCAAAGCCGCTCGCCTTCGCGCGCCTGCGCATCCGTGAAGGCGAAGCTCCCGGCTCGGAATGCTAACGCCCAGCGCTGATCGTTGGGCAGATCGGCGAAGCTCTGCATCGCGGTCCCGTCGATGCCTTGCGTCACCACCTGATAGAGCGCGAACACGCTGCGCTGGCGCGCGCGCTCGGCATCGGTGAAAGCAATCGGGGGCGTAGCGAGCTTGGCGGCGTCAGGGCCACGGCCGTTGCCCGTCATCCCGTGGCAGGACGCGCAGGATTGTCGGAACAGTGCATCGCTGGAGACGAGGTTCGGAGCCTTATCGGGCGCGAGCGGCACCGGGTAGGCGCGCAGCAGATCGGCCGCGAGCCCGTGCGCCAGTGTTGCCACCTGTTCAGTCGATCCCTTTTCCGCGATTACCGCTTGGAGGTTGGCGGCCCGCTGAATGAGGGCTTGGCGCTCCGGCTTCGCCGGCAGGCCTTGAAGCCGTGTCGAGACCGACGCGGCAAACTCATTCATTTCGGCGTATTCCGACGCGCTCTTGATCCGACCGTTCGCGACCGCGCCTCCATAATCGACGGCCATATAGTCGAGCAGCCGCCATGCGGTTTGCACGTCGCCGGGTTCGGCGAATGCCGCAGCAGGGATCAGCAGCGCAGCGAGCGCGGCGAGCAGCCGCAGCGAGAGCATTGCCCGGATCAAGGTGAGCAGACGCACTACCGCTCTCCCAGTTCGCGCCGAGCGCCAGTGACGATTTCATAAGCGGAGTGGAGGAACAGGAGGGCGATGAGGCCGGCGACGGCGAGGTCCGGCCAGGCGCTTCCTGTCCACGCCACCAGACCGGCCGCGGCGATCACCGCGACATTGGCGAGCGCGTCGTTGCGGCTGAACAGCCAGATCGCGCGAACATTGGCGTCCCCTTCCCGGAAACGCGCAAGCACCAAGGCGGACACGACATTGATCGCGAGCGCGACAACGCCGATTGTGCCCATCAGTTCGGCATCCGGCGCGGTTGCGTTCAGGGCGCGCCAAATCGCGAAACCGATTACGCCCACGCCAAGCGCACCGAGAAACAACCCCTGCGTCAGCGCGACCTTTGCCCTCGCCCGTGCGGACCAGGCAAGCGCGAGAAGACCGATAAGGCTGATCGACCCGTCCCCGAGAAAATCGAGGGAATCCGCTTTCAGCGCTTGGCTATCGGCGATGAACCCGCCGAACAGCTCGGCGACTCCGAAGCCGAGGTTGAGCACCACGACGGTCAGCAGCGCACGGCGATAGGCCGGATCGGTTTGCGCGCGCGCGGGCTCCCCGTGGCACCCGCAGCTTTCGGTAGAAGCATTCATGCGGCCTTCCTTACCACCTCCAGTCGCTGTAGAAGCAAGCGAAATGTGCGACACGTTCGCATAAGCAAGGATGGCATGATGAAGCCGGTGATGATTGGGCAGCTCGCCAGCGAGACCTCGACGAAGGTGACGACGATCCGCTTTTATGAGTCGATCGGGTTGCTCCGATCCGCCCCTCGCACGGCGTCGGGTCGCAGAACCTACGATGCCAGTGACATTGAGCGTTTGCACTTCATCCGCAACGGTCGCCGGCTTGGCTTCTCCGTCGACGAGATCCGTTCGTTGATGGGGCTGGCGCAGAACCCGGACCAGGATTGTGGTGCCGCCTCAGCTATCGCTGCTCAGCACCTCAAGGATGTGGAGGAGAGACTGGCGCAACTCGCGGTGTTGCGGGATGAGTTGGCAATGCTCAGCCAGAGCTGCACCAAGGCGCGCATGGCCGATTGTCGGATCATGAAGGCGATCGGCAAAGGCCACCCTCAAGCCGATCAATAATAATCGGCCAGCCTGAGCTCGCGCACATCACCCGAGGCCATCGTCAGCTTTACGAGGGTGCCAGCAGGCCGGGAGCGCACTTGCCAGAGCTCCCCACGCGTATAGTTCGCATCGATCGAATGGCCGTTCACCGCCACGATCCGGTCGCCGACCGCCCAGCCAGCCTTTTCCGCGGGACTGTTCGCCGCCACATGAACAACGGTGAGCGCCGTTGGTGAGGCTGCGAGGCCAAGGCCGCTAAGGTCCTTCAGCATCGGCAGGCGACGACGAGGACCGAGTGGCCGGAGCCACACGAATCCGGCGGTCACGTCGAACACCACGTCGAATTGAGCGATCAGCGGTAGGCCGACATTGCCAACCGTGCTGGTGGAGAGCCAAGCTCTCATCCCGAGTGTGGGGACGTTCGAGACGCCAAGCCCTTCGATGTTGATGTTCTGGATCGTGAAAGCATCGTTGATACGCACACCATCGACGCCGCCGATCGCCGCGGTCGAGACGAGCTTCCCGTTCAACAGCCCTTGATCGCGGGCATAGGCCGACGAGAGCATCAGCGCGGCCGAGCTGCCAAGATCGATCATCAAGGGCACGGGAGACAGGCCCTCGACGGAGGCCCGGATGAACAGCTCCTGCTTGGCACCGCGTCCGAGCGCGACAGCGCGCCAGTCGGGGCCGGCGAGAAACGTGCCTGACTTGACGACCGCCATACGCCTGTTCGCGAAATCGAGCGCGATGCAGCTGCCCGTGAACATATCGGCACCGAGGAGAACGTCGATCGGTCGTCCGAAGGCCGCCGACACTGAACTCAGATCACCAACAACGGCAAAGGGTAAGCGACGGGTTTCGCGGGCGAGCTGTACGTCGATGTCGCGGACCAGCAGCACCGGGGCCTTGGCGCTCAGCCCGCTAATCATGCGCCGCTCACCATTGTTCAAGCCGAGCTTCGCCGCGAGCGCCGTGCTCATGATCGACGCGCCGCTGCCACTGTCGAGCACCGCCCGCGCCGGCACTCCGCGCACTTGTGCCGAAACAAGGAGGGTATCACCCGTGCCGACTTCCAGCGGCTCCCATTCGAGGTGAGCCGCGCCGAAGTTCCACGAGGCCGCAGACCGGGAAGTCTGTCGCGCGAGCGTTGGAGAACCGAGCACCAAGCCGGTTCCACAGGCCACCAACCGCGCCACTAATGAGCGTCGAGACATACCGATTGCTTCAACACGGGCCGTCAAAAAGCCACCTCCAGCCCCCCGTCCGCAGGAGAGCAAATTGCGGTTACATGCTCTAGCAACTGGAGGAGCAAGGGTTTTTGAAGCGCCCGAAATGCTATCCTGTTCAAATGCCCTCTCGAAAATGAGCAGTTGAGGCAGGTCAGGAACCGGTCGAATAAGACCGAAGTAGGCAATTTCGCTTGCGCGACCTTGGCGAGCAGGACCCCAGTTCACGAAGAAACGTGAAGCTATCGCCTCACCCGCAGCAGCCCGCCACAGTCCCGTTTGCTTTCGCTTCCTGGATCGGAGGGCATGGGACATCGCCAAATGAGCAGAACACGCAGCAGTCGCCAGCCAGGGGCCGCAGCACCACCGCGCAATGCCGGCAATCATAGAAGAATTGGCAGGCGTTGGTGGGCATCCTTTCGGTGGCCACCCCGCCGCATTTGGGACAGGTCAGGGTTGAGGTGAGCTGCATCAGGAAAGCGCGTTCATCAGCGGCGCTTCTAGGAGGTCCCAGGCGAACGCGATAAGCGTCAGAACCGTTCCAATCGCGAGCAGGATAGGTGTCGCGCGCGAGGGCAGCGGCATTGTGCAGGACCGGTCCCCAGCACAGGACCTCCGCCGCTGCGCGTAGGCCCACCACCCAGCAGCCAAGCCGATGAGGGAGGTCGCCGTTAGCGGCCACCGTAGTGGTATCAGCGCGGCGAAGTTGCTGGACAGGCCCGCCCCCAGGCCGAGCGCCGCGAGTGCGAGGGGCAGGACGCAGCATGACGCCGCAGCTAGAACAGCGGCTAAGCTCGCAAGCGCGCCGAGGGCGGATAGCCCCGTGTCGGCGCGACGTCGTGACGTTGGTGCGCCTAGGGGTTCACGCGGGATGGTCTCTTGGTTCATCTATCGCCTCTAGCGGGTTAGCCCGTTATGCATCCTGTAGTGACTACAGGAGCAAGCAATATATGCGCGTTGAGGAAAGCATCACGATCGGCGAGCTGTCTCGCCGGACTGGCGTGAATATCGAGACGATCCGGTACTTCGAGCGCGTTGGTGTTCTCGCAACGCCACCCCGCACAAGCGGCGGGCGGCGGGTATATGGGACCGGTCACGTCCGCGCACTTGGGTTCGTCCGTCGCGCGCGCGAACTCGGCTTCTCCCCGGCCGAGGTGCGCGCGATCCTGTCTCTTGGCGGTTCTGCGCAGGCGTCATGCAGTGAGGTCCGCGAGATCGCGGCTCACCATCTAGAGCGTGTGCGCGCTAAGATGGAGGATCTGGCGCAACTAGAAAGCCTGCTGGCTGCGACCATCGACCGTTGCGAAGGCGACGGGGCGGCGAGGTGCGCCGTGATCGACTTGCTGAACCAACATTCGACTGCGTAGATGTCGCATCGCACCCCGTACTCGCGCAAACGGTCGATAACGGAGCCGATCACCATCACCACGGCACGCGGCCCTAGCCACCTATGTGGACGTTGCGCATCACGAAGCCGCTTTTCGGAAGCGCTGGCAGCCTGGCGAAATCGATGCTCAGGTCTTGGTCCGGTACGTCATAGCGCATCGCGTTGACGAGGAGGTGTGCCGCCACCTTCATGATCGCGAGGACGATCCATTCGCCGGGACAGCGATGGCCGAGATAGTGATCGCCGCCGCCCTGCGGAATGAAGTTGAAGGAGTCTTCGTCCCAAGCCCTGAAACGCTCAGGGCGAAACTCCTGGGGGTCGGCCCAGGTCGCTGCGTCGTGATTGCTCCCATAAAGGTCTAGCACCACTTGACGCCCTTCCGGAAAGGCCATCCCCTCCCACTCGAAATCTTGGCTCGCGCGCGCCACCACAGCGGGAAAGAAGGGATAGAATCGGCGGACCTCTTGGACGAAGAGCTCGGCATAGTCCGGCTGCTGAACCAAGGCCGCCCTGATCCCTGAACAGGTTTGCAGCGCGTGGGCGACGAAGGTGATGTACACTGCGATCGCGACGGTCGGGCGAAGGACATTTACCAGTTCGACCGCTGCGACGTGCGGCGAAAGAAGATCGTCGTGCCGGTCGCGATGCCAGGCTATCGCGTAAGCCGCGGTCCCCGAGCCCGAGCCGATGCTCCCGGCCCGAATGCCTTCAATGATCCGCTTCGCCCATGCGTCGACGCGACGACGGGCCAGCCGTGACCAAAGATGCCTTGGGCTCGCCGAGCCGGCGGCGTCGAACAGCGCCCGCAGCTCGCCCGCGCGGTTGCCGGCTTCATCGTCCGGAAGAGGAACTCCCGCCCAAGCGCATACCGCTCGCGTCAGCGGCTCATGCAACTCGTCATAGAAGACGATCTCTCCTTTGCGCGTCCAGCCCGGCACCGCCCTGCGCCACTCGGCCTCGAACAATTGCGCCAGCGCCCGCACGCGCTCTGGTGTCATCAGGCCCATGAACATCTGCTTGCGGTGCCGATGGGTCTCGCCGTCCAGACCCTGAACGCCGCCTTGGCCCAGCAGTGTCTTCTGAATAGCGACCGGCATGGCACCTTCGCGCTCGAAGCGGGTCGTATCGTAGAAGATTTCGGCGGCCTTGGCCCCCTTAAGGCAGTTGGTCTTTTTCAGCAGGAAACGGGATTCAAAAGCGTTTGCGCCTAGGCGCTGGCACTGCCTGGAGATGAACCGATAGGGATCGGCGAAGAGAGAAAGGGTTTCGTCCGGGCCTTTCGTGTGTGGTGTCTTAGGCATGACCGGTCCGGTGATTGTTGGGTCTCCTTTGATTAACTCGGAGGAATATCACGGGTTGCAGGCTCACGACAGGTGACGAACGAGGACGATCAGGGCGGAGCAGGCGCGGCCGAGGCGTTCGAGGCCATGCGCGGCGAGCTGGCGCTGCGCCGTGGAGGGCTTGGCGGCCGAGCGCGGCGATCGACATACCCGACCATACCGAGACGCTTGGCGTGCTCCAGCAGAACGTGAACACGGCAGGCGAGAACGTCGCGCGCATCGGCCAATTCCTGAAAGCGGCCCCGGCGCTGGCGATGACGCCGGAGCAGATGGCGCAGCGCATCGCCGCGGCGGGCAGCGCCGCCCGGCGCGAGGATCAGGCGGCGCTCGCCAAGGCGGGCGAGGACAAGGCCCGCATCATGGCCGATCTTCGCGCCATCGCCGGGTCCGCATGGACACGCGCCGACCAGAAGAATCGGCAGCTATGGTTTGCCCTGGGTGGGGTGGCGGCCGGCATCCTCGCATGGGCGATCGTGCCGGGCCTGGTCGCGCGCGAGATCGCACCGGCGAGCTGGCAATGGCCCGAGCGCATGGCGGCGCGGACGCTCGACTTGCCCCGCTGGGAAGCCGGGCAGCGTATGATCCAGAGCGCCAGTCCCACCGCGTTCCGCGCCATCGTCGGGGCCGACAGGATCGTGACGGCCAACCGCGCGGCGATCGAGGGGTGCGGCAAAGCCGCAGCGCGAAACGCGTGAAACGGTGCGACGCACGATCACGCTCAAGTGGAGTAAAAGTTAGCCGCGCAAGTTATTCAGCCAAGCGTTCGATGATCGGACAATCAGGCCGATCATCGCCATGACAGGCTTGGGCGAGCCCGGTAAGCGAGCGGCGCATGGCGTCCAAGACGCGGACCTTGCGGCCCAGTTCGGCAGCGCGGGCTTCCGCCAGCGTCTTCACTTCCGCGCTCGACCGATCGCGATCCGACCACAGCCCCAGCAGCGTGCGGATTTCCTCGATCGGGAACCCCAGGTCGCGCGCGTTGGCGATAAATCGCAGCCGATGAACGTCAGCGTCGGCGTAGTCCCGGTAGTTCCCGCGCCGTGGCGGCGCGGGCACCAAACCAATCTTTTCATAGTGGCGGATCATGCGTTGGGAGACGCCGCTGGCGTCCGACGCCGCTCCGATGTTCACAGCTTTACCGCGTTGAGCCGCAGTGCGTTCAGGACCACGGTGAAGGACGAGAGCGCCATCGCTGCACCGGCCAGCATCGGCGACAGCAGGATACCGGCAACCGGGTAAAGCACGCCGGCCGCAACCGGCACGCCGATTCCGTTGAACAAGAACGAGAAGAACAGGTTTTGGCGGATATTTCGCATCGTCGCGCGAGCGAGCTTGCGGGCGCGCACGATCGCCGAGAGATCGCCGCGCGTGAGCGTCATGCCGGCGCTTTCGATCGCCACGTCTGTTCCCGTTCCCATCGCCAAGCCGACATCCGCGGCGGCGAGCGCCGGGGCGTCGTTGATCCCATCGCCCGCCATTGCGACCCTTGCGCCGCTCGCTTTCAGCTCGCCGATGATACGCGCCTTGTCTTCCGGCAGCAGATCGGCGCGCACGTCATCAAGACCGCCCACGGCGCGCGCGACAGCATCGGCCGTCCCACGATTGTCGCCGGTGAGCATGACGACCCGCAGGCCCTCCTTGCGAAGCGCGGCAATAGCGTCGCGCGCCGATGCGCGCACCGGATCGGCGACTGCGAGCAGACCGGCGAGCGCCCCGTCGATCGCGACGAGGATGATGCCCGCGCCTTCGCCACGGTGACGATCGGCCGCGGCGTCGACCGGCTTGAGATCAGCGCCGATCCGGCTCATTTGCACCGCATTGCCAATCACGACCGAGCGGCCGCCCACCGTGGCGCTGACACCCAGCCCGGTTTGCGAGGCAAAGTCCGCGACTGTGCCGAGCTGCAATCCTCGTTCTTTGGCGGCAACGACGATTGCGTGCGCGAGCGGATGTTCGGATTGGCCTTCGACGGCCGCGGCAAGCGCGAGCATGTCGTTCTCTCCGACCGCGCTGACCGTCTCGACCGCGATCAGCTTGGGCTTGCCTTCCGTGAGCGTACCCGTCTTGTCGATGACAAGGGTATCGACCTTTTCCAGCCCCTGTAAGGCTTCCGCGTTCTTCACCAGCACGCCGGCCTGAGCGCCGCGTCCCGTGCCGACCATGATCGACATGGGCGTGGCGAGCCCGAGCGCGCACGGGCAGGCGATCACCAGCACTGCGATGGCGTTAAGCAGGGCATGGCCCATGCGCGGCTCAGGGCCGACCAGCGACCAAGTGATGAAGGTCGCAATCGAGATCAGCACGACGAGCGGCACGAACCATCCTGAAACCCGATCGGCGACCGCCTGTATCGGGGCGCGGCTTCGCTGCGCTTCCGCGACCATGCGGACGATACGCGCGAGCATCGTGTCCGAACCAACCGCGCGGGCTTCCATCACCAGGCTGCCCGTCCCGTTGACGGTGCCCCCGGTAACGATCGCCTCGACTTCCTTGAGGACCGGCGCGGGTTCGCCGGTGAGCATGGCTTCGTCGACCGACGAACGACCCTCGACCACGACGCCATCGACCGGGATGGCTTCACCGGGGCGGACCCGCAGCCGGTCACCGGTTGCCACGTCGGCAAGCCCGACTTCTTCTTCAGAACCGTCAGGCTGCAAGCGTCGCGCCGTCTTGGGGGCGAGATCCATGAGAGCGCGGATCGCGCGCCCTGTCGCCGCCCTAGCGCGCAGTTCGAGCACTTGCCCGAGCAGCACCAGTGTCACCACGACGCCGGCCGCCTCGTAATAGACGGGAACCATGCTCCCATGCGTGCGGAAGGTCGCTGGGAAGATGCCCGGCGCGAGCGTCGCGACCACGCTATAGAGGAAGGCGGCACCTACGCCGATCGCGATCAGTGTGAACATATTGAGATGGCGGGTACGAAGCGATGTCCACCCCCGCTCGAAAAACGGCCAGCCCGCCCACAGCACGATCGGCGCGGTGAGTGCGAGCTGGACCCAAGGCGAGGCCGCAGGGCTAACCACATGCAGGCCTAACATTTCCGCGAACATCGAGACGACGAGCAGCGGGATCGTGAGCGCGCCCGCCACCCACAGTCGGCGCGTGAAGTCGACCAGCTCAGGGTTGGGAGTATCGTCGAGCGACGGTTCTTCGGGTTCGAGCGCCATGCCGCAGATTGGGCAAGTTCCCGGCCCTTCCTGGCGAATTTGCGGGTGCATCGGGCACGTCCACATCGCCCCCGGCGTCGCCATCGGCTCCGGTTTCGGCTTATCGCTCAGATAGGCGTCAGGATTGGCGACAAACTTGCTCCGGCACCCTGCGCTACAGAAATGATAGGCATGACCAGCGTGCTCGGCATGGTGTGTCGTTTTTGCGGGATCGACCGTCATGCCGCACACCGCGTCGATCACTGCTGCTGCGGCATCGTTGTCCTTACTGCCCGAGCAGCAGCCGCCCGCTTCGGTGTGATGATGTTCGTGCTCGATCTTTGCGGGAGCGGCCGAGCCGCCCCCGCAACAGGATGAGGGCGTGGAGACCGATTCAGGCGCAGGCTTCGAACAGCCGCAACGCCCGGCTTGGGAATGGTAATGAGGGTCGTTCATGGCAAGACTCCTTCGACCCGAGAGCATGTAGGGTATGACACCGTGTTAGGGTCAAGGCCCTGTCGGCACCGCTGGCGTGTATGTTGAATCTACGCGCGGGAGCGGCGTTGCCCTCATATTGCGGGGGCCAGCTCTACACCCTCGACGCCATAAGGGCCGCAGCTTAGGTCTATTACTAGCTCGCCAAACGCGGGCCGGGGGCAATCGGGGACATATGGCAGCGCAGATCGACAGTCTTTCTACTGGCACCGACCATGACGGCCTGGTGCGCCGCTTAATTGCCCGCTGGCGTGACGATCAGGGCGCGACCTATCGGAGCTGGTTTCTTTGGGACGAGCGGTTGAAGAACTTCCGATCAATCCGGCGCGGCATCACCCAGGTTGTCGGCGAGATCGAGCGCGGCACGTTCGGCGTCGCCTACCGCGGATCGTCGCTCGAAACCGTCGTCCATTCCGTCGCCGAGCAGCGGCAAATCTTCAAGGGCGCGGACCATGCGTTCCTCTGGAAGCCGAAGCTCCGCATCCCCGACATTTACGAGAGCCCCGACAATCAGCGCGCGTTCGGCCGCTTGCTCGACGCCTGTTCCTGTTGCGACACGGCCGAGGAGATCATCAGCCATATCCACGCGATCGACCGTTTGAAGATCAAGGGGCTGGGTCCGGCGGTCGCCAACCTCCTCTACTTCCTTCACCCGACGCTGGTGCCGCCCTTCAACACCGCAATCGTTAAGGGCTACAACGCGCTGACGGGGGCGAATGTGAAGCTCGGGAGCTGGGAGCATTTTCTGGCGATGCGGACCGGCATCCTCGATCTCAACGACCGCTTCCGCGAGCTGCTATCGAATGATTTAGGCGCGATCGGCGGTCTGTTGTTCGACATCGGCTCCGATCGCTATCCGGCTCCGCCCCTCGACGTGAGCGGCGCGACGCTGGCGAGCTGGGGGCAGCGGCCTTGCTGAGCGTGCGCGCTTCCTCGCGCGCCGCCTCAAGCCGCTGCCCCCAGCTCGCCAGCGTCGCGCCGCTCACGTCGAGGGGCGGAGCCGGATAGCGATCGGAGCCGCGCCTTCGACGGATCACCCTTGGGCGCAGGATGCCTTGAGCGCCTGCCCGACACGATCGCGACGTCGAAGGGCGCTGACTCGATCCGGCTGATCGACGTGCTGTGGCTTGAGAAGGCCGGCGATCATGTCGCCGCGGCGTTCGAGGTGGAGCATTCGACCTCGATCTATTCGGGCATCGTCAGGATGCTCGACCTGGCCTTGAGCGGTGGCGACCTTCACGCGACCGCGGGGCTGTTCCTTGTCGCGCCCGACGCGCGCGAGACGGACGTTCGCGCGCAGTTGCAGCGGCCCGCGTTCAGCCGCGTAGCCGACCTCGACATATCCTACCTGCCCTATGGCGAGCTGGAGAAGAACCGGGAGGCCATCGCGCGGTTCGGATCGGGACTGAAAGCGATCAAGGCCGTTTCCAGCAAGCTCGCCTAGCCCGCTCCGCGCAAGGGATGATCCGGAGAGCCGCGTATCCTCTAGCATGTAGAGGAGTGCTGCCGTGACGATGCCATCCCCGGCCCCCTGGCTCGACGCCGTGCTGATCGGGTGGTTCGTGCTGACCGCCCTTTCGGTCGCTTACGTCGCGTGGGATGCCTTCACCCGCAACCCCGAGCTGCGCGTGATGAAATGGGGGTGGCTGTTGGTCACGCTCTATGGTGGCCCGATCATGGCCGCGGCCTATGTCCTGTCCTGCCAGGAGCCGGCGAACGAGCGGCACGAGGATTTCGTTCGACCGCTCTGGAAGCAGGCGTTCGGCTCGGCCATCCATTGCATGGCGGGCGATGCAACCGGCGTCATCGCCGCAGCCGCGATCACCACGGCGCTCGGCCTGCCGATGTGGCAGGACGTGATCGCGGAATATGTGTTCGGCTTCGCGTTCGGACTGCTGATTTTCCAGGCGCTTTTCATGCGCGACATGGCGGGCGGTTCCTATTGGGGCGCGCTTCGCATGTCGTTCATCCCCGAATGGCTGTCGATGAATGCCGTCATGGCCGGCATGATCCCGACGATGGTGGTGTTGATGAGCCGCGACATGGCCGCGATGCACGCCAGCTCGCTCCGCTTTTGGGGCGTCATGTCGCTGGCGACACTCGTCGGGTTCGCAGTCGCCTATCCGATCAACCTTTGGCTGGTTGGCGTGCGCTTGAAGCACGGCATGGGCACGGTGCGCGCGCTGGGGCATGGCGGACACGAAGTCGGCGCGGACCGGCAATCGGCCACGCCGATGCCGGACATGGGACACGACGCAATGGCAGGGATGAGCGGCATGGCGGCCGGCGCGCGCGTGACCGGACCTCAGATCGCCGCGATGACAGTGTTGACGCTCATCATGCTTGGCGCGGGCATCATCGTTGCGACGCTGTTCGGTCGGTGGGCCATGTAACTTGCCGCGAACGACGGAGATCGCGGCAAGGGGTGATCGCGCGGCGCGCGTATCTAGGAACAGGCGGGGGCTCATACGGAGATAATGCGATGCACCAGATCGACCCCGGCATGAAGGCGTGCATGGACGCCTGCCACGAATGCCATGTGACCTGTCTTCACATGGCGATGAACCATTGCCTCGAAATGGGCGGCCAGCACGCCGCGCCCGAGCATATGAAGATCATGGCCGACTGCGCGCAAATTTGCGCGGTTGCGATCGACTTCATGGCGCGCAAGTCCGCCCACCATCAGCATATCTGCCGCGAGTGTGCCGAGATCTGCCGGGCTTGCGCAGCGAGCTGCGAGGCCCTGGGCGGCATGGAGGATTGCGTGGCAGCGTGCCGGAAGTGCGCCGATTCCTGCGATCGGATGGCGGCATAGCGGGGCTTGCGCGGGCGGTCGCCCGCCCGCGCAGCTATCTGCATATCAACGGCCCATGCTCGCGATCACAGCGAACAGCTCGGCCGTGAACTTGGTCAGGAGCTCGGTCGCTGCGCTCCCGAAAATCACCAAACATACGCCTAGCGCGATCAGCTTAGGCACGAAGCTCAGCGTCTGTTCGCTAATCGACGTCGCCGCCTGGATGATGCTGATTATCAGCCCGACGATCATCATCGGCACGAGCAGCACCACGCAGATCAGGCCGGCCACGGCCAGCATCCTCCCCGTCTCGTCGAGCAGGATCGACTGATCCATCAGGCGCGGCCCCGTGAACGGCCGGGGACCGCGAGGGCTCCCCGGCCGCGCATCACATCGCCGATGCAGGCGGCGCGAGCGTCCCGAGCCAGGCGATCAGCCCGAGAACCGCGATGACACAGGCGGTTTCGATCGCCAGACTTGTCCGCAGCGCGCCGAGGGCGCCCTTGTGATCGTCCGCTGCGATCGACCGCTCGAATGCCGGCGTGAGCCGGAAGCGGTTGAGCGAGGCGAGCCCTAGCATGGCGACGAACAGCGCCAGCTTTGCGATCAGGAGCTGACCATAGAGCGTCGCAGGAAGCGTGGCGAGGTTGCCGATCCCGACCAGCATCCAGCCGTTGACCAGGCCGGTGACGAGGATCGTGCCGACCACAACCGTCCCGATCGCGCCGAACCCGTGCAGCGCGCGGTGCGTCAGCCCCAGATGCGCCGCGTCTACGCGCGCCGCGGGTCGGGAGACGAGCAGGAGCAGCCCCAGTAGTGCGCCAACCCAAGCGCCCGAGGCGATCAGATGGAGAATGTCGACGATGAGGTGGACCCAGCCCATCACGGCTTCGTCCATCGCGCCGTGTCCGGTCCACGCCAGCGTTGCGAGTGCCACGGCCGAGCAGAGCGCGACGATGCTCAGCCAGATGCCGCGCCCGCCCGCGACCAGCGCTGCCAGCGCCGCGAGGGCCACCATGACCATGCGCAGCTTCCATGCTGCTCCGATCGCAGAGCCGGTGAGCAGCGCGCCGACTGCTTCACGGTCGATCGGCCAGACCGGCGTTCCGGCCATTGAGGAGGCCATCAGCACGACCCAGGCGCCTGAAAACAACAGGCTCAGGCCAGCGCTGGCGATGAACCAGGGACGCAGCGCGAGCGCGTCGCCGCGCTCGCGCGCCCGCAGCCCATAAAGGCTGAATGCGGCAAGGCCGAACAGCGCAGCCAGCGTCACGTAGAGCGCGAAGCGGACGCCGATAAGCGACCAGTCCCCCATCGCCTCACTTCACCGCGAAGACGTAGGTTCCTGCGACCTTGTGGGTGTCGGTCGAGACGACATTCCACGCGACGCTATACCGACCCGATGGGAGCGGCGATTTCGGGGTGATGACGAGGGTCCGGCCATCGGACGAGAGCGCGGAGGCGCTGGCCATCTTCATGGCTGCCATGCCGGGCATCGCTGCCATCGTGAGATCGGCCTTGGAGAAGGCTGGCATCAGCTTCTCGCTGAAATGAAGTTCGATACGAGCGGGCTTCGCGACCGTCGCATTGGCGGCCGGCGATGCCGACACCAGCTTAGGATGGGCGTTCGCCGTTCCGGCGAACATGACGAGAGCGGCAGCAGCAGTCAGAACGGATAGGCGGCGCATAGGGGGCCTTTCGACAGGAGGGTTCCTGTCCTTCATTACGCGCCCCGATCGACCACCCCTCACGGATGGATTTGAGGGATGGGCGCGTCGCTTGCGTAATCCATGCTAGAGGGGTGGAGTGAACGACATGGACCTCGACGCAGTATTGATGAGGCTGGCGCAAGCACCCGTGCCCGCGAGCCTTGATGGCATGGAAGATCGCGTGCTGGCGCGGGTCGCCGCACGTCCAGCGGCGCGCGCCGGCTTAGGCGTTGGGGCAATGACGATCGCTGCGGCGCTCGTCATGGGCATCTTCGGTGCCGGTGTGCCCGCGAAGGAAGCCAGCGCGGCTTCGCTATCGCCCTTGGGGCCGGTGTCGCCGCTCGCGCCCTCCACGCTGCTCGTCGGCGTGCAATGAGCGGCCGCATCCGCCTTCTGCTTGGCATTGTCGCGTGCTTCATCGCCGCGATCATCGGTGTGTTCGTGGGGCGGGCGCTACTTCCGCCACGTGCCCAGCCCGGCTCGGAGCTGCACGACGTGCTGCATCATAAGCTGGCGCTGGACGCCAACCAGGAAGCGCGACTTGAAGTGCTGGAGCAGCGTTTCGCCGTGCAGCGGCGCGCATTCGAGCTGGAATTGCGGGCGAACAATGCCCGGCTCGCTGAAGCGATCGAGGCCGAGCATGGCAACGGGCCGCGCGTCGCCGCAGCGGTCGACCAGAGCCACGCCGTCATGGGCGAGCTCCAGAAAGCGACGCTGGCGCACATCTTCGCCATGCGCCAGCTCTTGCGGCCCAATCAGACCGGCCAGTTCGATCAGGCCGTGGTGAAGGCGCTCACCGACGACGCACGTTGAGGTTCGGCGCGTGAGCCTCGACTGGACCACGCTTACGGACGGCGAGCTGGCGACCCTCAGCATCGCCGGGCGCGAAGCCGCCTTCGCCGAGATCATGCGCCGCCATCGGCAGTCAATCTTCCGCATGGTGCGCGCGTGCGTCGGCGAGGCCGACGAGGCGCTGGACCTTCTGCAGGAGACCTTCGTCGCGGCGCATCAGGCCCTGCCCCGCTACGACGGCGATCGATCGATGCGCGCGTGGCTATCGACGATCGCGATCAACAAGTGCCGCGATTGGGGGCGCAAGCGCACCGTGCGGCGCTTTCTGGCGTTCGCCGCACCGATCGGCCCGGAAGCCGAAGCCATTGCAGACGACCAGGTGGCGATCGACGACGCGACGGGCGACCGACAGGAACTCGACCGCGTGACGCGCGCCATTGCGGGCTTGCCGACCGCATTGAAGGAATCCTTGGTGCTGCGCACGATCGAGGGGTTGAGCCAGGCTGAAACCGCGGCAGTGTTGTCGATCAGCGAAAAGGCGGTAGAAACCCGCCTCTATCGCGCGCGATCGAAGTTGCTGGAGCGATTGGGCGGGCGCTGAGGGATAGCGCCCTGAGCTGCGTATCAAGGCTAGAGGGACACTCCCGTTCGAGAGCCTTGAGGACCGTATGAGCCGCACTATCGATCGCCGCCAGATGCTTCGCGGCGCCGCCCTTGCTGGCGGTGGCATGGCGCTGACCGCCTATATGCCCGCGTGGGCGCAGCCTGTCTCGGGCGGGATCGTCAAACCGCTGCCGACCGTCTCGGGCACTGACATCGCGCTGACGATCGACAGTTTCAGACTTCCCGTCGACGGCAAGTCGACGCCCGCAATCGGCGTCAACGGCACGGTGCCGGCCCCTCTCATTCGCTTGAAGGAGGGGCAAAAGGTCCGCCTCTCCGTCACCAACAATCTCGACGAGGACAGTTCGATCCACTGGCATGGGCTGCTCGTGCCGTTCGCGATGGACGGCGTGCCCGGCATCAGCTTCCCCGGCATCAAGGCGCGCTCGACCTTCATCTACGAGTTCCCGATCATCCAGTCGGGCACCTACTGGTATCACAGCCATTCCGGCGAGCAGGAGCAGGGCGGACTTTACGGGCCGATCGTGATCGACCCGGCCGGTGCCGATCCGATCGCGTTCGACCGCGAGCATGTGATCGTGCTGTCCGACCACAGCCAGATGACCGGCGAGCAGATTTTCCGGAAGCTGAAGCAGATGGGCGGCGCCTATTTCAACTATCAGCGGCCGACCCTCGCGGGCTTGCTCGCGGGTCGGGAAATGCCGCTCAAGGACCGGATCGAGTGGGGAAAGATGCGAATGGACCCCGCCGACATCGCCGACGTCACCGGCTCGACCTATACCTTCCTGGTCAACGGCTACGGGCCGTATGACAACTGGACGGGGCTGTTCAAGCCGGGCGAGCGGGTCCGCTTGCGGATCATCAACGCCGCGGCGCAGACCAACTTCAACGTCCGCATCCCCGACCTGCCGATGACCGTCGTGCAGGCCGATGGGCAGAATGTCCGTCCGGTGAAGATCGACGAGTTCCAGATCGGCGTTGCCGAGACGTTCGACGTGATCGTGACGCCCGAGGACCGGGCCTACAGCTTCGTCTCCGAGGCTATCGATCGCTCCGGCATGGGCCGGGCGACGCTCGCCCCGCGTGAGGGGATGGTCGCCCCGGTCCCGCCGCTTCGTCCGCGCACGCTGCTGACCATGACCGATATGGGCATGGACATGGGGAGCATGGGCGGGATGCAGGGCATGTCCGGCATGAAGGACGAGAGCCCGGTCGCCACGCGCGGGCCGGACCCCACCTTGATGCAGAACGCCTCGCGCAATCTTTGGAAGCTGACGGGCTGGAAGGGGCCGACCGATCACGGGACGGTCGCGGCAGGCGCAGCGATGGCGGGCATGTCCGGCATGTCGGGCATGGACCACAGCCAGATGGGCGGCGCTGTAATGCCCGGGATGGACCATAGCCAAATGGCAGCGGGCGGTGCTGGCATGGCCGGCATGGACCATAGTGCCATGTCGGGCGGATCGGGCCAGGCTGGCGGCATGGCCGGGATGGACCACGGGTCGGGTGGCGGCATGAACATGAACATGCGCGACCCGAAGAATGCGCCGGGCGTGAAGATGGGGCCGGGCGTGCAGACCATCTCCCCGATGCCGAAGGACCGTAGCGGTGAACCGCCCCAGGGTCTGGAGGGCCTGGATCACCGCGTCCTCACCTATCGCGACCTCGTTTCGCTCGCGCCCAACCCCGACGTGCGCGCGCCGTCGCGTCAGTTCGAGATCCATCTGACCGGTAACATGGAGCGCTACATGTGGGGCTTCGACGGGCAGAAGCTGAGCGATCCCGCCGACCCCATCCCGTTCCGCAAAGGCGAGCGGGCGCGGGTGACGTTGGTCAACGATACGATGATGCCGCACCCCATCCATCTCCACGGCCATTTCTTCGAGCTGGTGACGGGGCACGGCAATCATGCGCCGCGCAAGCACACCGTCAACGTGCCGCCTGGAGGCAAGATGACCTTTGATCTGACCGCCGATGCACCCGGCGATTGGGCGTTCCACTGTCACAATCTCTACCACATGACCGCAGGCATGATGCGCGTCGTCACCGTTCGCCCGTTCGCGGGAGAGGCGGCATGAACCGGCTGACCGCGGCGCTCGCCGCCGCCACCATGCTCGGCATCGCCGGTCCTGTCGCCGCTCAGTCGATGCAGGGCATGGATCATTCGGCAATGCCGGGCATGACCATGCCGATGCCTGCGAAAAAGAAGCCGGTGGTGAAGCCCATGGCCAAAGGCAAGCCGGCCAAGACTAGGTCAGCTCCTGCGAGGCGACCATCAGCTTCGACGACGAAACGCCGCGCCGCGCCAACGGCCGGCATGAATGGTATGGATCACGGGACCATGCCGGGCATGGATCACTCGTCTATGCCCGGCATGGACCATGCGGCTCCGCAGGGCTCACAGCAGGGCATGGAAGCCATGCCGGGGATGCAGATGCCCGGAAACGGCCAAACGGTCCCTCAGGGCTCCCAGCAGCCGATGCAGGGCATGGACCATTCGGCGATGCCGGGGATGACCATGCCAGCCGACCAGCACAGCGGCCACGACATGCAGGGCATGTCGGGAATGGCCGGAATGCCAGGCATGGCGGCCGATGGGGTGCAGCAGACTGGCACCGCGCTTCCCGCAGGAAACGCCCCCGCCCCGCCCCTGCCGACCGACCATGCGGCCGACAGCGTTTACGGCGCGGACGCGATGGCGATGGGTCGCCATCACCTTCAGCAGCATCACGGCGGTCAAAACTTCAGCCAGGTGCTATTGAACCTCGCTGAGTATCAATTCCGCAACGGTCGTGACGGCTATCGCTGGGATGGCGAGGCGTGGTTCGGGGGTGACATCAACCGCCTCTTCATCAAGTCTGAGGGCGAGGGAGCCTTCCGCGAGGGCATCGAGAGCGCCGAGGTGCAGGCGCTCTATAGCCGGACCATTGGCCCTTATTTCAATCTACAAGCGGGTGTCCGCCAGGATTTGGGGCCGTCCCCGAAACGCACCTATGCGACCGTCGGGCTGGAGGGGCTGGCACCGGGCTTCTTCGAGCTAGAGGGCGCGGTATTCCTGTCCAACAAGGGCGACCTGCTAGGGCGGCTTGAGGGCTATTACGACCAGCGCATCACCCAGCGGCTGATCCTGCAACCGCGCGCCGAGCTCAATTTCGCTGCGCAGGACGTGCCGGAAAACCGGATCGGATCGGGCCTATCCAACGCCGAGCTTGGATTGCGGCTGCGTTATGAGATCCGGCGCGAGTTCGCCCCCTATGTCGGCGTGTCATGGGATCGCCGCTTCGGCGACACCGCCCGCTACGCGCGCGCCGATGGGGATCGCGCAACGTCCAAGAGCATCGTCGCCGGCGTTCGTGTCTGGTTCTGATCGATGGAGGAACAGATGGCTCAAGACGGCAGGCGCTCGATAAGGCAGCACTTCCCGAGCCTGCCGTTCGTAGGCGCCCTGGCGATCGTCCTGGCGCTGGGCGCAGCCGCGTTTATCTACCTTGGCGTGTATAACATCGCGGCCGACGAACCGCACACGCCGGCGGTCTATTCAATGCTCGAACGCCTGCGCGATCGGTCGATTGAGGCACGCGCGCGCGGCATAACACCCCCGGCCGATCTGGCATCGGCGCAGCGCGTGTCAGTCGGCGCGGGCCTTTACGGAGAAATGTGTTCCGGTTGCCATCTCGGCCCCGGCGTCGAGAAATCCGAGATGAGCCAGGGCCTCTATCCACAGGCGCCGGAACTCGCGCGCGCTCAAGATCTCACCCCCGCCCAGCAATTCTGGATCATCAAGCACGGGGTGAAGCTCAGCGCCATGCCGGCATGGGGCAAGACGCATCCCGACCCCCTAATTTGGAATATGGTCGCGTTCGTCCGCAAGCTCCCCGGCATGACGCCCGAACAGTATAAGGCACTGGTCGCGAGCGCCCCGGCCGATCACGACGAGATGATGAAGGACATGCCGGGTATGAAGTGACCCCGGCGACGAGGTTGAGGGAGGAGTGGTTCTGAAAAGCGCGAAACTGAGGCTGCATCTACTCGCGAGCCGCACGCACAAATGGCTCGCGATCATCATCGGCGCGCAGCTCCTGCTATGGTTCGCAAGCGGCGCCCTGATGAGCTTCCTGCCGATCGATCGGGTGCATGGCGATCACCTCGTTGACCGCAAAGCCGCGGCGCCCCTTCCCCGCGGCAGCACGTTCGCCCCACCATCGGCGATCGTAGGCGCAGCAGATGCGCCCATCGAGGCCATCACCTATCGCATGTGGCTTGGCCGCCCGGTCGCCGAGGTCGCGACAGCCAAGGGAACGCGCCTGTTCGACGCCGCGACGGGCCAAGCGCTGCCAGCACCAACGGCTCGTGAGGCCGAGGAGATCGCGCGTTTGGCATGGCGTGGCGGTGCTCGACCAGCGGCGAAGGTAGAGCGGATCGAGCGCGCCAGCCCCGAATATCGCGGCACGCTCCCCGCCTGGCGCGTCGCGTTCGCCGACCTCGATTCCACCCGCGTCTTTGTCGCGGCCGACACCGGTCGGATCTCGGCTGTCCGAACCGGCACTTGGCGGCTCTACGACTTCTTCTGGGGCCTTCACATCATGGATTGGACGAATCACGAGAACTTCAACACGCCCTGGCTGCTCGCCTTCGCGATCGGTGGGCTTGCGCTTTGGTTAGGGGGGGCAGTGCTTCTCTACATGCGATGGCCCAAAACGCGGCGTCGCAACATCGTGATCGAGGCATAATATACGCGGCTCAGGAGCGTAGCCCTCGGAAATAAAGTCCTGTTTCCTGACAATTTCTCGCGCGTTCTAGCACCCCGGGTGAGGGATAGCCGCCTCGCACGCGTAGAAGTCTTAGAACCCAGGGAGATCAATAATGCGCTTCGCACCAACATTCGCAGCTTTGGCGCTGCTCGCCACGCCCGCCCTCGCGCAGCAGAGCGGCGGAATGCAGGGCATGAACCACGGTCAGATGGCCGGCATGAACCACGACGACATGGCGGGCATGATGGCCGGCAATCCCTACGGCCAGGCCGAGATGGACATGCATCAGAAGATGATGGCGGCCAAGCAGGGCGACGCGGCCGAAATGTGGACGCGCAAGATGATCGAGCATCACCGAGGCGCCATCGCCATGTCGCGCGTTGCGGTGCGTGACGCGCGCGACGCCGAGACCAAGCGCATGGCGCAGATGACGATCACGAAACAGGAAAAGGATATTGCCGAGCTGCAGGCGTGGCTCAGCAAGCACGGCAAGCGCCCGCAATAAGGGAGCGCTGCCCCGCCCTGTCGATCCCCCTACCCCCCGGCAGGGCGGGGATTTCCTTTTAGGAGCTGATGATGAAGAATGGTGTTCGTGGCGCCGTCGCCGCCTTGCTAATGACCATCCCAGCGGTCGCATCGGCCGCGGCCGACATCGCCATGCACCGCGATCCGGGTTGCGGCTGTTGCGAGAAATGGGCGGCGCAGGTGCGTCAGCAGTTCGGCCGCAAGGTCCAGATCATCGACGATGATCGCCGTGAGGTGCTGCAGCGTAAGATCGGCCTGCCCGCTGACCTCGCGTCCTGCCATACCGCGATCATCGACGGCATGGCGTTTGAGGGACATGTCCCGATCGCGGACATGAAGCGCGCGCTGGCCCAGCATCCTAAAGGCGTGCGCGGCTTGGCCGTGGCCGGAATGCCGATGGGCTCACCGGGCATGGAGGTGCCCGGCATGAGAACCCAGCCCTATGACGTCATTGCGTTCGGTGCCGCTGGCCGGCGTGTCTTTGCTAGCCACGGCGCCTAAACGACAGGTTGTCTTGTGAGCGGCAAATCTTCCCCGGCGCTTCATGCCGGCACTACGGCACCCGGCAAACCACCCGTATTGACCTCGGCGTTGACAATTGGGATAGTATCCGGGTGTTGAAAGCTCGTCTTTCTCTCTTGCTTCTTGTTGGAGCGTTGCTTGGCCTTTTGGGCCAAGGAATTGCGTATGCGGCCGGCCCATCGCTCTCACCCAAGATGGCGATGAGCCATGTCACCCCATCCCGCATGGATTGCGCGGGTATGGCGACCCCGGATCCGTCATCGGAACACCCATGCAAAGGACTGACGCTGGCGTGTATCGCCCAAATGGGATGCGTTGTTCCCATGACGTTTGAGGAGCCGGCAAGAGTGCTGAAGCGCTCGATCGCATCTCAAATCGTTATCTGGCCTGCCAGCCGGGCACTTGCCGGCCTCAACGTCGCTCCCGAGCCCGAACCGCCTACCGTTTGATCGAGTCAAGCCGTGTCAGGCTGCAGCCGTTCGCCGGTTGCGGCTCTGCCGATTTTAAATCTCGATCAAATTGGAAAGTGACATGAAAACGTTCATCTTGGCGGTATTTGCCGCTAGCCTCGCCGCGTCGGCAGCGACGGCGGCCACATCTGAAAATAAAAGCAATGGTCATTGGGAGTGGCGTTCCAATTACCAGCCGGGCCCGCGGGCGCCGCTTCAAGCCCCACGTCGCGTATGGGTTACGGACGTTCCCCAGTCGAGCGCCTGCGTGTGCCCGATGATGGAACGCGGTCGCGACGCCTGCATGTCAATGAAGGGCGGCCAGTCAACTTAAGCTGGCGAGCCTGAACAGGTGCCGGGCTCCGATCAACCATTTGGAGCCCGGCCATCATTATGACATGAAGGGACTAGAGGGATGCGCGCATCCATGATGCTCGCGGTCGCCGCGCTCACGACGAGCGCCGCGCACGCGCAGACACTTACCTATGACCAAGCGCTGCGCGATGCGGTTGCCAACGCCCCGGGAGCGGTTGCCGGTCGCGCGGGGGTCAGCGCCGCCCAAGCCGATGCACGTGCGGCGGGAAGCCTTCCGGACCCCCGTGTGTCGATCGGAATCGAGAATTATCCTGTCTCTGGGCCACCCGCCTTCTCCCTATCCAGAGACGACATGACGATGGGGCGTGTCGGTTTCCAACAGGACCTACCCAACCTTGCCAAGCGTCATGCCGCGCAAGCGCAGGCACGCGCCGTGATCGCAACGGCAGAAGCATCGCAAGCGACCAAGCTCCGGGAGGTGCGATTGGGAGCGGGGCAGGCATGGATCGACCTTGCTTATGCCGAGCGTCGACTAGCTGCCCTCGACACCGTTCTGCTATTCCTTCGATCTCTCCCTTCCGCTGCGCGGGCCGCCGTGACGACCGGTTCGGTCCGCCCTGGTCAGACACTGACGACCGATCAGGAGATCGCGGCACTCGACGACCGCCGCGACGAGTTGATGGCCGCCGTTGCGCGCGCCCGCGCGATGCTGGCTCGCTGGACCGGCGTATCGGCGCCCGAGATTGCCGGCGATATGCCCGCGATCGATCTGGCTCCGGCGCGGCTGCGGGACGCGCTCAGCCTTCACTCCGACATGGTTCTCGCCGAGGCCGGTATTCAGCGCGCCCAGGCCGACGTGGATGCGGCGCGAGCGGAGAAGCGACCCGATTGGGGGGTAGAGGTAGCTTATCAACGCCGTGACCCCCGGTATGGCGACATGGTGTCGGCGGGAGTTTCGATGAGCCTGCCGCTGTTCGCTCGATCGCGTCAGAACCCGCGCATCGAAGCCCGCAAATCCGCACAGGCGCAGGCCGAGGCCGCGCGCGAAGAAACCCGGCGCACATTGGCAGCCGATCTGGAGGCCGCGCTGGCGGACCACCAAATGCATCACAGCCAATGGCAGCGCGCGCGCGACGTGCTCCTTCCGCTCGCTCGGAAGCGAGCCGATCTGGAGATAGCGAGCTACTCTGCCGGTCGCGCGAGTCTTGCGGATGCCATCGAAGCCAAGACCGCGCTCGCCGACGCCGAGCTGACCGTGCTCGACCGTGAGGCGCTCGTCGCCGCAGACTCTGTCCGCCTCACCATTACCTTCGGGAGCGCCGATCGATGAGCGACACTACCATTACCCGCGCCCGCCTTGTCACCGCGGTAAGCGCGCTGGTGCTGGTCGCAGGGGGCGTGGGCTTCGGGCTCGCGAAACTTGGCACGTCCTCGGCTGCCGATCAAACGGCATCCCCAGCCCCGCAGAAGAAGATCCTCTACTGGTATGATCCGATGATCCCGGGGGAGCGGCACGACGGCCCGGGTCTCTCGTCGATGAGGATGAAACTGATCCCCCGCTATGCCGACGAGGGCGCAGGCGGTAGCGCCGCACCGGGCGTAGCGATCGATCCGGCCAGCCTCCAGCGGCTCGGCGCGCGGATCGTCACGGTCGAACGCGGATCGTTGTCAAACTCGGCCTCGGCAACCGGCAGCATCGAGTTCAATGACCGCAACGTTGCGGTCGTGCAGGCACGCAGCGGCGGCTTCGTTCAGCGCGTCTATGCGCGCGCGCCAGGCGATGTCGTGCCGGCAGGCGCCCCGCTCGCCGATATCCTTGTGCCCGAATGGGCGGGCGCGCAGGCGGAGTATCTCGCCGTGCGCCGCACCGGGGATGCCGGGCTCACGCGGGCGGCACGAGAGCGCCTGTTGCTTCTCGGGATGCCCGCCGGATCGATTGCATCGGCGGAGTGGCGCGGCCGACCGCAAGGTGTGACGACGATCAGCACGCCCGTGGGGGGCGTCATCAAGACGCTCGGCGTCCGACAGGGGATGACGGTCGCGCAAGGACAGACACTGGCGGAGGTGAACGGCCTCGCCACCGTGTGGCTGAACGCGGCTGTCCCTGAGGCCCTCGCAGGAAACCTGCGGATCGGCACGCCCGTCATCGCCACGCTGGCGGCTTTCCCGGGCGAAAGCTTCAGGGGCCGCATCGCTGCGATCCTGCCCCAGGCCGAGGCAGCGAGCCGCACGCTCACAATCCGCGTCGAGCTCCCCAACCGTGCCGGCCGGTTGCGCCCCGGTATGTTCGCCAGCGTGGCGCTCGACCAGGGGAGCCGCGATGCACTCCTTGTTCCGAGTGAGGCCGTGATCCGGACCGGCCGGCGCACACTCGTCATGTTGGCAGGGCCGGGTGGACGCTTTCGACCCGCCGAGGTTCGCACTGGCGCAGAAGGCGGCGGCAAAACCGAGATAGTCGCCGGCCTGACCGAGGGTGAGAAGGTTGTCGCGTCGGGCCAGTTCCTGATCGACTCCGAAGCGCGCCTCGCTGGCCTCGATGCGCGTCCGATTGGTGTCGAAGCGTCACCCGCAACAAAGCCGGCCGTGAAACCCACCGCGTCGATCTATGAGACGGTCGGCAGCATCGAGGCGATCGATCGCAGTTCCGTCACCCTGTCCCATCAGCCCGTTCCGGCGATCGGCTGGCCGGCCATGACAATGACGTTCCGCGTCGCCGATCCCGCGTTGGTGCGTGGGTATCGCAAGGGTGAGCGGGTGCGGTTCGGCTTTGATCAACCCGCCGATGGTCCAACGCTGCGCCGCATGACGCGCGAGGCTGGGCGATGATTGCCGCGATCATCCGCTGGTCGGTCGCGAACCGCTTCCTCGTCGTCCTGGCGGCCATCGCGCTCGCCATGGCCGGGGTGTTCGCAATGCGTGCCACCCCCGTCGATGCGCTCCCCGACCTGTCCGACACGCAGGTCATCATCCGCACGAGCTGGCCGGGCCAAGCCCCGCAGATCGTCGAGAACCAGGTGACGTATCCGCTCACCACGACGATGCTGTCCGTGCCTGGCGCGAAAACCGTGCGCGGCTATTCGTTCTTCGGCGACAGCTACGTCTATGTCCTCTTCGAGGATGGGACCGACCTCTATTGGGCGCGCTCACGCGTGCTGGAGTATCTGAGCCAGGTGCAGGGACGGCTTCCCCAAGGCGCGCAGGCCGCGCTGGGTCCTGATGCGACGGGGGTCGGCTGGGTCTATGAATACACGCTGTTGGACCGCACCGGCCGCCGTGACCTGTCGCAGCTCCGATCCTTGCAGGACTGGTTCCTACGTTATGAACTGAAAACGCTGCCCGGCGTTGCGGAGGTGGCGAGCATCGGCGGAATGGTGAAGCAATATCAGGTGCTGCTCGACCCGACGCGGCTCGCCGCATTCGGTGTCACGCACACTCAGGCCGTCGATGCCATTCGCCGCGCCAATCAGGAGGCCGGCGGGTCCGTCCTCGAGCTGGGCGAAGCCGAATATATGGTGCGCGCGTCAGGTTACTTGCGCACCGTCGACGATTTCCGCGCGATCCCGCTCAAGGTCGCCGGTGCCGGCGTCCCCGTTACCTTGGGCGACGTCGCGTCGATCCAGATCGGCCCCGAGATGCGCCGCGGCATCGCCGAGCTGAACGGCGAAGGCGAGGTCGCGGGCGGAGTCGTCATCCTGCGTCAGGGCAAGAATGCACGGCAGACGATCGAAGCCGTCAAGGCCAAGCTCGCGGAACTGAAAGCGAGCCTTCCCCCCGGCGTCGAGATCGTCACCACCTATGACCGCTCGCAATTGATCGACCGCGCGGTGGAGAATTTGACGGGCAAGCTGATCGAGGAGTTCGTCGTCGTCGCGATCATCTGCGGGTTGTTTCTGTGGCATGTCCGGTCTGCGCTGGTCGCGATCGTCACCTTGCCTCTGGGGGTGCTCGCGGCCTTGCTCGTCATGCGTGTGCAGGGGGTGAACGCCAACATCATGTCTTTGGGCGGTATCGCCATCGCGATCGGCGCGATGGTCGATGCCGCGATCGTGATGATCGAGAACGCGCACAAGCGGATCGAGCGATGGGAACACGACCATCCGGGCGTGGCGCTGGCGGGCGAGGAACGCTGGCGCGTCATCACCGAGGCCGCGGCCGAGGTCGGGCCGGCGCTGTTCTTCAGCCTCGTCATCATCACGCTGTCGTTCGTGCCGGTGTTCACGCTCGAAGCGCAGGAGGGACGGCTGTTCGCCCCGCTCGCCTTCACCAAGAGCTATGCGATGGCGGCAGCGGCGATCCTGTCGGTAACGCTCGTGCCGGTCCTGATGGGATGGCTGATCCGGGGACGCATTCCGGCCGAGAACGACAACATTATCAACCGCGTGCTCACCCGTGCCTATCGCCCGGCGCTCGACCGCGTGTTGGCGCGGCCTTGGGCGGCGATCGGCATCGCCGCCCTGGTACTGGCGACGACGGCATGGCCGCTGACCCGATTGGGTGGCGAGTTCATCCCGACGATGGATGAGGGCGATCTGCTCTACATGCCGTCCGCGCTTCCCGGCCTTTCGGCCGCGAGCGCCTCGGCCCTGCTCCAGCGCACAGACCGGCTGATAAAAACCGTTCCCGAGGTCAAAACCGTGTTCGGCAAAGCCGGACGCGCCGAGACCGCGACCGACCCGGCACCGCTCGAGATGTTCGAGACGACCATCCAATTCAAGCCGCGCGATCAATGGCGCGCGGGGATGACGCCGGCAAAGCTGGTGGAGGAGCTGGACCGCACAGTGCGCGTGCCCGGCCTCACGAACGTATGGGTGCCTCCGATCCGCAATCGGATCGATATGCTCGCGACCGGCATCAAGAGTCCCATCGGGGTGAAAGTGTCGGGGTCCAACCTCTCCGAGCTGGACCGCATCGCCGGCAGCATCGAACGTGTAGCCAGGACCGTGCCGGGCGTCAGCTCGGCATTGGCAGAACGGTTGACCGGAGGCCGCTATGTCGATGTCGATATCGATCGGGTGACCGCGGGGCGCTACGGTCTCAACATCGCCGATGTGCAGGAGATTGTGTCCGGCGCGATCGGCGGCGAGACGATCGGCCAGACGGTGGAGGGCCTTGCCCGCTACCCGATCAGCGTCCGCTACCCCCGCGAGCTGCGTGACAGTCTGGAGGGACTGCGAACTCTCCCAATCGTCACCGCATCGGGTCAGCAGATCACACTCGGCACCGTCGCATCCGTGTCGATCGCGGAAGGTCCACCGATGCTCAAGACGGAAAATGGTCGACTCTCGACATGGGTCTATGTCGACGTGCGCGGGCGCGACCTGGCCTCCACGGTCGCCGATCTGCGCCGTGCTGTTGGCAAAGATGTTCGGCTCAGCCCCGGCGTCTCGATCGCCTATTCCGGACAATTCGAGTATCTGCAGCGTGCCGAGGCTCGGTTGATGCTCGTCGTGCCGGCGACACTCGCGATCATCTTCCTTCTCCTCTACCTTACCTTCGGTCGCCTCGACGAGGCGGCGCTTATCATGGGCACACTGCCCTTCGCGCTGACCGGCGGCATCTGGACATTATGGCTGCTCGGCTATGCGCAATCGGTCGCCACAGGTGTCGGGTTCATCGCGCTCGCCGGCGTGTCGGCGGAGTTCGGCGTCGTCATGCTGATCTACCTGAAACACGCATTGGCCGAGCGCGGGCCGTCACCGTCGGGCGAGCAAGTATCGGAAGCGATCAGGGAGGGCGCGCTGTTGCGGGTACGTCCCAAGGCGATGACCGTCGCTGTCATCGTCGCCGGGCTGTTCCCCGTGCTGATCGGGCATGGCGCCGGATCGGAGGTGATGAGCCGGATCGCCGCGCCGATGATCGGTGGAATGCTGACCGCCCCTTTCCTCTCCATGTTCATCCTGCCAGCCGCCTACTTGCTCTTGCGGCGGCGAGCTTCAACCCGCCCCGAAAGGAAGATCTGATGAAAGCCACTTTCTCCATGCGCGCCGCATTCATGCTACTAGTCACGCCGATCGCAGCGAGCGCTCTTGCTCAAGGCAGCAGGCCGGCTGCATCGGCTGTAAAATCCGGCAGCGGATCGGGGACGATCACTGCCGTCGACGCGAAAGGTGGAACCGTAACCATCAAGCACGGCCCGATCCCGACGATCGGCTGGCCCGCAATGACGATGACCTTCCGGGCATCCCCCCCGACCCTGCTCAAGGGACTGCGGTCGGGGCAGCGGGTCGCATTCACCGCCAAGGCGAAGGGTATGACGGCAGAAGTTACGGCGATCAGCCCGCATTGACGACGCGTGCCGACCTTCGCGTCAGTGCGCCATCGCCAGCACGGGCGGCGCAGCGATCATCCACAGCGCCATCGCGACCATCATCAGGTTTTCGGTGAGCGAGATGAAGCCGAGCGGCACGTTGCTGTCCCCGCCCACGCACGCGCATTTCAGCTCACGCTTGTCGATGTAGACGGCCTTGAACACCGACACCGCGCCGATCGTACCGATAACGAGCGCGACGGGCACCGACAGCCAGGTCAACGCGCCGGCTGCCATCAGGACGCCCGCCGCTCCTTCCGCGTAGGGATAGACATAGGAATAGGGCACCCAGCGCTTCGCGAGCAGATCGTAGTTGAGGAACATGCTCGAGAAGCTCTCGACGTTCTGGAGCTTGAGCATCGCCAGAGCGCACATCGAGAACGCGATGAACCATTCACCCGCCCGCACCGTGAAGGGCGTGCCGAGTACCGCATAGCTGGCGGCGAGCGCCATCAGCGCCGTCATCGCGAACACGGCAATCACCGGGCGATAGGTGACGGCCTTGGGGTCGCGGACCATCTTGCCGAAGAAGCGGCGCAGATCGTCATAGCCGCCGACCCGCTCCCCGGCGATAAAGATCTGCGGGGTCGTCTTGACGCCGTGCTTCGCCTTGAAAGCGTCGGTTTCTTCCCGCGTCATCAGCCAATGGTCATCGACCGCATAGCCTTCCCGGCGCAGAAGATCCTTCGCCTTCAGCCCGAAAGGGCAGGTATGTTCCGGCATCACCATCCGGTAGATCGTCGCCTGTTTGGCGGGGGCGCTCGCCATGCCGCTTCTCCAATATCCTCGCCCCGCCTATATAGGGTCCGTACCATAGTACGGAGTCAAGGCATGACCGGCATGACGATCGCGGCGCTCGCGCGCGAGGGCGGCGTCGGCGTCGAAACGGTGCGCTACTATCAGCGTCGCGGTTTGCTGGACGAGCCAGACCGGCCGACCGGGGCTGGCGCCGGAGGCGGCATCCGGCGCTACGGCACCGATGACGCCCGCCGCCTTCGCTTCATCCGCTCGGCGCAGGCAGCCGGTTTCACGCTCGAGCAGATCGGTGAGCTTCTGGCGCTGGATGCGACCGACGATCGCGCGCGTGCGCGCCAGCTCGCCCATGAGCAGATGGCGGCGCTGGATGCGAAGATCGCCGAGCTTGAACAGGCGCGTGCTTCGCTGCGTCGGCTTGCCAGCGAGTGCGGCTCGGGATCGGCAGGGCCGTGCCCAATCCTGACAGCGTTCGATTCACCGACTGAGTGATCTTTGATTAGCTCCCAGGCGGTCAGCAGGAGATTTCGGATCAGGCAAATAGATCGCCGATCGCACGCATACGGAAGGCGTTGATCCACCGACGTCGGCGATGCTCGCTGGCGTCGTGGCGCATGTGGCACCGCTGGCAGAGTGCAGCGAGGTTGCGTGGTCGGTTATCGCTCGGATCATGGTTCAGATGCGCGCTAGCAAGAACCACGCGCGTGATCCGCACTTGTGAAGGTGGATCAATGCCGACGAAGCCAGGTTGCGCGCATAAGAGGGCGTCGGGCGGCGGCAGGCGGCGAACGCACCTGCCCTGCCCGTTGCGCCACCTGCTTATGTCCTCATCCCACCAAACACCATCGCCCAGATGCAGCACATGACGACCATGCGGGCGCTGACAATGTTCGCAGCGTCCTTTGGCGCGGCCAAACCGGATGAAGGCAGATAGTTCACGCCAGTCAATCGGGTAGAGCCAGCGATGTTCACGCGCGATTGGCATAACAATTCTATGATTCAGTATCGTGGAGAACGAAAGCAGAAAACAGCAGTGACTCAACTTATCCATTACGGCTAGGTCACTAAGCGATTAGCTGACTTGGCTACTCAAGGAATGGTGTCAAAACCGTTCGGTTGTGACACTGGTTAGGAAGCCGAGCGATCAGCTGCCAAGCATTTTTCCGTCAATCTCCTGACCATAATAGTCCCCTTTGGGGTGAAACTGCTTACGTGCGCTCTCGACAGTCCCGGTCTGCCGCGGATCGCGGGGTCGCTCGCGACTATCGACATAGGCGGCGACATCCCACGCCTGCTGATCCGTCAGCGTGTTGCCCTCACCATAAGGCATGTTGGCCTTGATGAACCCGGCAGCCGACGCCAGCCCGGTCATGCCCGCACCCCAATTGTAGGAGCGCGCTCCCCACAGCGGCGGGATAGTATAGCTGCCGTCCGGGTTCGCCTGCCCTTGGCCGTTCGCACCGTGGCATGATGCGCACTGGCCGGCGAACACAATCGCGCCGCGAACCGGATCGTGCCCGATCGGGGTTGTGGCGAGCTTTATGAACCCGCGACCGGGCAGCGGCTTGCCGGATGGCGCGCCGGTCGCGAGCCAGGCGAAATAGCTCTGGAGATCGCGGTAGATATCGTCGCCAAAGGGCGGCGGGGCGCCGGCTTTCGAGGCGGGCGCGTTCATCGAGTAGAGGAAGCAGTCGCGGATGCGATCCTCCATCGTGTTCACCCGGCCGTTCTTCGCGCGATAAGCTGGGTAGCTGACCCAGGCCGCCCACATCGGGGACGCATCGGCCTTCCGCCCGGCATCGAGGTGACAGTTGCTGCACGTCAGGCCGTTGCCGACGTACTGGCCGGCATGAGCCGCGCTCGCGGTGAAGATCAGTCGACCGCGCCGGATCGCGTCGCCGTCCGGCCCGGCGGGGATGGTGCTTTCCGCCGGTGGCGAAAAGGCGGCGTCCGCTGCTACCTCGACGGGTGCCTGCACGGGCGCGTCAGACTGCCCTACCTTGTAGGTGACGACGAGGACGAGCAGCGCGGCGGTAATGGCGAAGATGATACGCTGGGCATCGCCATCATCACCGGGCGTTGGCGGCGTTGGTTCGGTCATTTGCCCGCGCCGAAGTGGTTGAGCGGCACCTTGAGGAACGCTGTGCCGCACGCCTCCGGCTCCGGCAGGCGACCGCCGCGGATGTTCACCTGGAGCGCGGCAAGCATCAGGTCCGGCAGCGGCAGGGTTGCGTCGCGCTTCTCGCGGGTGGCGACGAACTCGGCCTCACCGATGCCGTTGTGCACATGGATGTTGTCACGACGCTGGTCCGCCACGGTCGATCGTCCAAAGACTTCGCGCCCGTCCTTGCCGTAGTCGTGGCCGACATAGGTCGCGGTGCTGGGCGGCAGTTCGAGGATCGCCCGGATCGAGCGCCACAGCGCGCGCGCGTTGCCGCCTGGAAAGTCAGCCCGACTGGTGCCGCTGTCGGGCACCATCAGCGTGTCGTGGACGAACGCCGCGTCGCCGACGACGTAGGTGATCGAGGCGAGCGTGTGGCCGGGCGACAGCATGACGTGCGCGTCGAGCGAGCCGATCCTGAACTGCTCGCCATCGGCGAACAGGCGATCCCACTGGCTACCATCGACGGGCAGGTCGGGCAGGCAGTAGATGTCCTGCCAGAGCTTCTGCACCTCCACGACCTTGGTGCCGATCGCGGTTTTGCCCCCTGTCTTTTCCGCGAGATACGGCGCGGCCGAGAAGTGATCGGCATGGGGATGGGTATCGAGCACCCATTCCACAGTAAGTCCCTTGGCGCGGACATATTCGAGGATCATATCGGCATTGTCGGTTGCGGTCGCACCGGCACGGGGATCGAAGTCGAGGACCGGATCGATAATCGCGGCGGTCTTCGTGGCTTCGTCGACCACGACATACTGGAAGCTGCCGGTGCGCTCGTCATGGAGCGACGCAACCGTCATGCCCTTGTGATTATACTCGATCATGTTTCGTATCCTCTCGCATCGTCAGCTTTCTTCCCGCGCACGCGCGAACAGCCGTTGGAAATCGCTGGCGTCGATCGCGCCCATCACCAGCATGGGACCGGCAAGATAACCCGGGGTGCCCGCCAGTCCGATCGAATAGGCTTCCTGTCCGTTCGCCCGCAGGCGGGCTGCGACAGCGTCCGCGTGGGCGGCAAGCCAGGTCATCGCGCGCAGCCAATCGCCGCCAGCGCGCATCACGACGTCCCGCAACACGTCGTCGTCGATCGTGCGGCTGTCCGTCATCAACGCACGATGGACGGTCGGGTAAACTCCCTGTTCGGCGCACGCGAGCGCCACGCTTGCGGCACGTTCGGATGGCGGACCGAAGATGGGCCAATCCTTGTAGATGACCCGCACCTTGCCGTCGCGTTGCACAGCCTCTTCCAGGGCGGAAAATCCATGACGGCAGGCCGGGCAACGATAGTCGGTGAACACGGCAAGCCGGAGCGTAGCATCGGCAGGTCCGTCCTCGGGCGAGCCGTTACCGGCAAGGATCAGGTCGGCGGTCGGCCCGACGTCGCGCCCGATCGGGGCGGTACGCCGTAGAACCTGCCCGACTGCCCAACCACCCACGACCACCGCGCCCAAGCCGGCAAGCTGTCTCCGATTGAGCGGCCCGGGCATGGTCAGCGCGCCGCTGGTTTTTTGCGCGCTTCCGCGACGAGACGACGCAACGTCGGGAGATCGACAGCACCGGCGACGACCTGCGAGCCGACGATCAGCGCTGGTGTTCCGTTGAAACCGATCGCCTGGGCGATGCTATCGGTGCGCGTAAGCAGCGCGTCGATTTCGGCGCCACGGTTCTTCAAATCGCGTTGCAGACGGGGCCAGTCGACCTTGGCTTTGGCAGCCGCTGCCTTGACGCCCGCGCTGTCGAGCCGCGCCGGCGAGGTCATCAGGGCCTCGTGAAAGGCGGCATGCCTGCCCTGCCATTGGCTCGCGACAGCCGCGCGTGACGCCTCACGCGAGGCAGGTCCGAAGATCGGCCAGTCCCGGTACACGACCCGTACCTTCGGGTCGGAGCGAAGCAGGGCGTTCAGCACCGGCTCCATGCGACGGCAATAGGGGCAGTTATAGTCGAAAAACTCGACAACCGTGACGTCGTAGGTCCTGCCGGCGCGCTTGGGAGCCACGGGATCGTCAACGACCGCCTTGCGCGACAGATCGGGCTGCTGGGCCATGAGAGGCGTGATCGGCGCGGCGAAGGCAAGCGCGGCCAGGAGGCCCCGAGACAACAGGTTGCGACGATTCATCGGTGTTTCCTTGCTAATTCGATTCCATCGGCGAGCGCAGCGCGTGACAATTCACCGAGCTGGAGCTGTACGATCGTGCCGTCGCCCGCAACGAAGGCCGTTGCGGGATACCCCGCCACCTTCAGGGCTTGAGAAAGGCCACGATCGGGGTCGAGCGCGACATGGCGCGCTCCGATATTTTCACGGCCGAGAAAACCGCTGACGATCGCTTGCGCCTCGCCCTGATCGGCAAGAAGGATCGGGACCTCGCCAGGGCGCGACGCAACCGCATCGAGCATCGGCAGCTCACGCCGACACGGACCGCACCATGTCGCCCACAGGTTGACCACGAAGGGCCTGCCACGGAAGCGATCGAGTGGAAGCGGCGCGCCGGACGGGGTTGTCAGGTTGAGATGATAGGGGAACGGGCCGTAGGTCACGGGAGGGATCAGCGCCTGAAGCGAGAACCAGAGGCCACCCGCAACAGCCAACGCTCCCCAGCCTGCCGCCAGCGCGCTTGAGCGGCCAAGCCGGATCGCCAGCATCGCCGCAGCGCCCAGAAGCCCTGCAACGGGGGAAAAGCCACCCTGCCACACGGCAAGGATGGACAGCGGAGCGCCGGTGTAGCTCGACCAATGCGCTGCGACGTAACCGATCCGTGCCGTGACCAGTCCAGCGACGATGGCGCTGGTGGAGACCGTCGATACGCGAGGGAAGCGGAACCGACCGGCCAGTGTCGTGAGGCCAAGGAACACGACGATGCACAGCACGGCAAGCCCGCGATCGACGGCCAGCATCAGCGGCCCGATGGCAATCGCACCCGCCATCAGAGAAACGCGGCCGCGCTTTTCCAGAGCATGTAGGCCGCCACCACGAAGATCAGGACGGCGAAGACCGTGGTGAGCGTGCCGCCCGTACCGAGGCGCTTCGCGATGCGCGTGCCGATCAAGCCGCCGACAACTCCACCGGCGATGAACACGAAAGCCAGCGGCCAGTCCACCAGACCCGAAAATGCGTAATTGGCGGCCGTCGTCAGCCCGAACGCGGTGACGGCGATCAATGACGTGCCGACGGCGTTCAGGATCGGCATGCCCGTCGATCCGATCAGGCCGGGGACGATCAGAAAGCCCCCGCCGATGCCGAAGAAGCCCGAGAACAGACCGGTGCCGAGGCCGTAGCCCAGCACCTTCGGCGCCTTTTCCCGGTTGCACTCCGCCCCCGGGTTGCCCGTGTCACCGCGCCCGCGCAGCATCAGGACGCCGGCGACGACCATGACCAGTGCGAACAGGAACAGGAGCTTGCCGCCGTCGACGGCCTTGCCCGCGGTAGAGCCGAACAGGGCGCCGATGACGCCGGCGGTCGCATACATGCCGCCACAGCGCCATTTGACGTTATGCGCCCTTGCATGGCCGATCAGCCCCGTGGCGGCGTTAGCCGCGACGGCGAACGCGCTCGTGCCGATGGCGAGATGGGCGTCGGGCACGCGCACCAGATAGACCATGAGTGGGACGGCGAGGATCGAGCCGCCCCCGCCGACAAGCCCGAGGGTAAAGCCCACCAGGCTGCCGGATAACGCACCCAGCAGATACTGGATCGGTTCGAGGGTCATGCCGCTTTGCCGATCTTATGCGGAGCCGCCATCCATTCATGGCCTTTCAGCATGCCTTGCCAGTAAATCGGGGGCAGCATCCGCTCCTTCAGGAACCAGGCAGCGCGCGTCGGGCGCGTGCCGTTCAGCAGCCACGACGGAAAGCTGGGGAGCAGTTTTCCACCATAGCCGAACTCGGCGAGGACGATCTTGCCGCGCTCGACGGTGAGCGGGCACGACCCATAGCCGTCATAGTCGACAACAGGAGGCTTGCCTTCGAGTGCGGCGAGCGCGTTGACCGCCACCACGGGTGCCTGCTTGCGGGCTGCCGCAGCCGTCTTCGCATTGCTCGTCCCCGCAGCATCGCCCAAGGCAAAGACGTTGTCGTATCGCTTGTGGCGCAGCGTCGCCTCATCGACCTCGACGAAGCCGTTTGCCGCCGCGAGCGAACTTTTGGCAACGACGTCATGCGACACCTGCGGCGGCACGACGTGGAGCATGTCGAACCCGCGCTCGATCCGCTCGCTGACACCGTTCTGCTTGCGCTCGAAGGTGGCAATACGCCGATCGGCGTCGACCGCGACGAGGTTGGATTCGAGCTTGAGGTTGATCCTATACTTCTCGACATATTCCATCAGCGCAGGGACATAGGTCGCGACGCCGAACAGCGCCGCACCGGCGTTGTGAAATTCGACGTCGATCGCGGGGAGAACACCGCGTTCGCGCCAGATGTCGCAGGACAGGTACATCGCCTTTTGAGGCGCGCCGGCGCACTTGATCGGCATCGGCGGTTGCGAGAACAGCGCGCGTCCCCGCTGCAATTCCTGGACAAGCTGGTAGGTGTAGGGCGCCAGATCGTAGCGGTAGTTGGACGTGACCCCGTTGCGGCCCAACGCTTCGGTAAGCCCCGCGATCTTCTCCCACGCCAAACGCAGGCCGGGGGCGACGATCAGGACACGATAGGCGATCGTATCCCCGTCGCCCAGGGTGATCGCCTGACGCTCGGGGTCGATGGTGATCGCCGGCAGCCGGATCCATTCGACGCCCTTGGGCATGACATCGGCTTCGGCCTTGCGGGTCTGTTCGGGGGTGAAAACGCCAGCCCCGACCAACGTCCAACCGGGCTGGTAATAGTGGTCCCGGGCCGCATCGACGACAGCGATCGTCACCTTTGCGTTGCGCTTCAGGATGCTTGCAGCCGTAGCGATGCCAGCGGCTCCGCCTCCGATGATGACGATGTCGTAGGTCATTTGCCGGTTCTTTCGGACCGGCGAGCGAGCGCCGGCTTCAGATCGGCCAGGTCGTACCCGGCTGCCTTGGCCTGACCGACGATCGTTTCGGGATCGGCATGACTCGCCTCCGCCAGCGCCCATAGGGTAGCCGCCCGCGTGCCGCTTCGGCAGAAGCCGAGCGTCGGTCCCGGCAGCGCAGTCAGCGCTTCCTTCATCCGGTCCGCATCGGCATCGGTCGCCTTGCCCGGCACGATCGGGACATGGGCGAACGCAAGGCCGTGTTCTTCGGCGATCCGGGCCATCTCGTGTGCGCTCGGCTGTCCCTGCTCCTCGCCATTTGGCCGGCTCGAAACGATCGAGCGAAACCCCGCCTGTGCGGCGGCAGCGACATCATCCCGGGTGAGCTGGGGAGCAGCCGAGAAGGACGGTGTGATCTTCTTGAAGGCCATGTAATGTCTCCTGTCCGGTCACGCCGAACGGCGTGGGATGAGTGCGAAGCGGTGGATGGCTGCGCCGAGCGCCATTGCAGCGGTGAAGAGCAGCGCGGGGGCAGGCTGGATCGCGAGCGCGGCGATGGCGGGGCCGGGGCACAGGCCGACAAGGCCCCAGCCTATGCCGAACAGGGCGGCACCGCCGAGGAGGCGCGCGTCGATCGGCGACGTGGCCGGCGTATGGAATTGCTCCGCGACGATCGGCGTAGAGCGTCCACGCACGATGAGCCAGGCTATCGCCATCGGCAGGATCGCTCCCGCCATGACGAATGCCAGGGTCGGGTCCCAGGCACCGGCGACGTCGAGAAACGCCCGTACCCGCGCAGGATCGATCATGCCGGACACGGCGAGGCCGGCGCCGAACAGCGTGCCGCTGACGAGCGAAAGAAGGCTCTGGCGCATCACGATACCACTCCCGCGAGACGCATGAGGGTCACGGTGGCGATGCCGGTCGCCATGAACGTGCCGGTCGCGACGATGGACCGCGGCGACAGGCGCGACAGGCCGCAGACGCCGTGACCGCTGGTGCACCCCGCGCCGAGCCGCGTCCCGATCCCGACGATCAGCCCGGCGACGGCGATCAGCCCGAGCGACGTCGGGAAGCGAGCTTCCACATTCACATTGGCTGCGGTCAGCGCCGCGCCCAGGGGCAGCCCCGCCGTGAAAAGCAAGGCCATCATCCAAGGCGCTCCCCCTTCAGAGAGAGCGAGGACACGCGCGAACATGCCGCTGACCCCGGCGATGCGGCCGTTGCCCAGCAACATGATCGCCGCAGCGAACCCGATCATCAGGCCGCCGATGAAGCCGGCAAGCGGCATGGCATGGGGAAATCCGGGCATCACAGCGTATCCAGTGGAATCTTGAGGTAGCGGGTGCCGTTGACTTCCGGCTCCGGCAGATGGCCGCCGCGCATATTGACCTGCACCGATGGCAGGATGAGCTTGGGCATCGACAAGGTGGCGTCCCGACTGGTGCGCATCGCGACGAAGTTGTCTTCGTCCACCCCCTCATGAACGTGGACGTTGCCGACGCGCTGCGCGCCCACGGTCGTCTCCCAGACATACCGGTCGCGCCCCGCAGCCTTGTAGTCGTGGCACAGGAACAGCCGCGTCTCGTCGGGCAACTGCATCAGTCGACGGATCGAGCGGAATAGCTGGCGCGCATCACCACCGGGGAAGTCTGCGCGTGCGGTGCCGTAGTCCGGCATGAACAGGGTATCGCCGGTGAAGACTGCGTCGCCGATGACATAGGCCATATCGGCGGGGGTGTGCCCCGGCACATGCAGCGCGATGGCCTCGATGTCGCCGATCGTAAAACGGTCGCCATCGTCGAACAGGTGGTCGAACTCGGAGCCGTCCCGTTCGAAGTCGGTGCCGGCGTTGAAAATCTTGCCGAAGACGTTCTGCACGCGAATGATGTCGCGGCCGATCGCGAGCTGACCGCCCAGCGCCTTTTGCAGATAGGGCGCCGCAGACAGGTGGTCGGCATGAGCATGGGTTTCGAGCAGCCAGTCGACCGAAAGGCCGTGCTCCCGCACATAAGCGATTACCGCATCCGCCGACGCCGTATTGGTGCGACCGGCCGCAGCGTCGAAGTTCAGGACACTGTCAACGATCGCCGCCTTTCGCGTGGCGGGGTCCCAGACGACGTAGGTCGCGGTGTTGGTCGGCTCGTCGAAGAACGAGTGAACGACCGGCGATACCGCCGCCTTCGCACGTTCAATCTGCGCAACTGCCTCATTCAACGCCGATTCCACGATCGCCTCCAATTATTGATTTCATGGTTTATGTAGTTGTGTAATCCGCTTGCGTCAACGGGCTGCCCGTGCCATCTGAAAAGCATGGAAACGATGGATGCAGACGTACCGCGCTCGTTGCGCATCGGGGACGCGGCCCCGAATTTCACCGCCCGCACGACGCAGGGCGCGATGTCGCTCGATCAGTATCGTGGTCGTTGGGTCGTGTTCTTTTCGCACCCGGCTGATTTCACGCCGGTCTGCACCAGCGAGTTCGTGGCCCTGGCGAAGGCCGCACCGCAATTCGAGGAGCTCGACTGCGCCTTGCTCGGGCTGTCGGTTGACAGCCTGTATTCGCATGTCGCCTGGTTGCGCGCGATCAAGGATGTCTTCGGTGTAGAGGTGCCGTTCCCGGTCGTGGAAGACCCGTCGATGGCGGTGGGTTACGCCTATGGCATGCTTGACGAACAGGCCGGCGACGCCTCGGCCGTGCGCGCGACCTATTTCATCGATCCTGAGGGCATCATCCGTGCGCTCAACTGGTATCCGATGAACGTCGGGCGATCGGTCGACGAGATGCTCCGCACGGTGAGGGCATTGCAGCGATCGGCCGATGGGCAGGCCTATACGCCGGCCGACTGGCAGCCGGGTGACGACGTCCTGCTCCCGCCCGCCTTGCCGTGCAGCGCCGGTGCCGACTGGTTTCATCAGTTGAAGGCCGATCGATGACGGCGATCCATCAATCCCGCGCGATCGCCGATGCGGCGGTCGAAAAGCTGCGCGTGTTCGCTCAACCCCAGCGCCTCATGATCCTGTCCTATCTGCTGGGCGGTGAGCGGCAGGTTGCGGACATAGAGGCTGCGACCGGCGTGACCCAGCCGGCCCTCAGCCAGCAGCTTGCCGAGCTGCGCCGCGCCGAGCTGGTGAAGACGAGACGCGAGGCAAAGCAGGTCCATTACCGGCTCGCCGATGACGCAGCCGCAATGTGCGTGCGCACGCTCGAGGCGATATTCGGCGCCGATGATCTAGCCGTGCATGAGGCAGCGCCCGCTTCCCGACCGTCGCGAGCGCGCGGGGCGTCGGCTGCCACGCGGCCGCAAAATATAGGCGCAGCCGTATTTGCGAGGGTCGGATAATCATTCCGGTTTCGAAAGGACAAACCAGATGCGGCTTCCCGCTATCGCAGTTGCAGGATGCTTGGCCGTCATGAGCAGTGCCGGGTCAGCAGGCGTCACCGCGCAACAACCCGTGATTGCCGGCTATGGCAGGATCACGCCGGTAGAAGGCGCGGTTGAGCGGCCGGACCACTCGCTGCGATATCGTGTGCTGTTCAGTGTGACGAAGGCGGCGTCATCTCCCGACAAGGTCAATCCCTCGCTGGAGAAGGTCGCACGCTTCCTGAACCTGCTCGGGGCGGACGGCGTGCGGCCGGCACAGGGAGATGTGATCGTGATCGTCCACGGGCCGGCGACACCGATTATTGCCGATGATGAGGCATATGCGACGAAAACCGGTGCCACGACGAACCCCAATCTTGCCTTGATAGCGGCGCTAAGGCGGGCAGGCGTGTCCGTTCGAGTGTGCAGCCAGGCTTTAGTCGGGAATGGGATCGCTCCGGTCACGGTCGATAAGGCTATCGAAGTCGATGTCTCGGCTCTCACCACAATGGCGACATTGCAGATACGTGGTTGGGCGCTGATCCCTGACTGATCGTACCGAACTTCCTGTTTTATCATTCCAGTCCGTAACGCGGCCGGTGTCACAACCGTCCGGTTGTGACACCTGCGTAGCACCCCAGCTTTTCCGCGGGTCTACAGGTGTCGGAACCCCGTGTCAGAATGGCAGGTTGGAAGCGACTATGCGCGATTATCCTGCGGTGATACCCAGGATGCCGCTCTGCTGCTCCACGCGGAGACCAATCCGCGGTGGGGTTCGGTCTGCCACGACCCGCAGGTAAAACATGTACGGTACTCAACTAGTCTTCTGCGGCTGAGCGGCCCTTGAGCGGTGGAGCGCGGTCACGCGCTTGACGTGGGCGATGCTGCACCCGGCGAGCTCCGCGGTCTTCGCGATGCTCATGCCCGCCTCGCGCAGACCTACGATGCGCCGGTGGTGGGCGAGGTCCGGCTTGCGGCCGGTGTACCGCCCCGCCCGCTTGGCAATCTCGATGCCCTCGCGTTGCCGCTCGCGCCGGGTCTCGTAGTCATCCCGCGCCGTCTGCAGCGCGACCCGCAGCAGCATGTCCTGCACCGCCTCCAGCACGATGCGCGCCACGCCTGCGCTATCAGCTACCAAGTCCGACAGGTCCACAATGCCCGGCACCGCCAGCCGAGCCCCCCTGCCCCGGATAGCATCCACCAGCAGTTCCGCTTCCTGCAGAGGCAGGCGGCTGATGCGGTCGATCTTCTCGGCCACCACCACCTCGCCCGGCTGCAGGTCCGCCACCATGCGCAGCAGCTCCGGCCGGTCCGGTCGCGCGCCCGACGCCTTCTCCCGGTATACGGCCGCGACATAAAAGCCGGCCGCCCGCGCACCAGCCACAATGCTCTCCTGCCGCGTCAGGTCCTGCTCGTCCGTGCTTACCCGCAAATACACCCGCGCCGCCCTAACCTCGCTGCCTGCCACCTGCTCATCACTCCTACTTGGCGTTGTTGGGTATACCCTTGTGAGCCAGTCATGCAGCAGTTGGCTCAGAACAGCAACTACCGGTCCTACGTAGCCTAGCTAAGCGGACCGGGTCTAAGTAGCTGCTCCATCATCGATGAACGCTCGTTCGGTGATCGGCCGTGTATCGATCCCTGCCTCCACGCTGGCGTCAGACTTTGCTCTCCGGTATAAGACCGTTGGACAGGTCTGAGCAGCGGGTTTGGTGCAGATGGAAGCACAGAGGGTCAAGATCGTGGACGGTGGTAAGCTCGTGATCCCGGCGGCAATGCGCCGTGAGCTCGGGATCACCACGGGTGACACCGTTCTCGTCGATGTGGACGATGGCGAGTTGCGGGTACGTTCCGTACCTAAGGCACTTGAGCGCGCTCGCGCGATCCTGCGCAAGTATGTGCCCGAAGGCGTCGGCTTGGCTGACGAGCTGATCGCGGAGCGTCGGCGTGAGGCGGAGCGTGAGTAGCAAAGTCGTACTCGACGCTTCCGCCCTGCTCTGCCTTCTGAACGATGAACCCGGGGCTGATCGGGTAGTCGACGTCCTGACCCGCAGCATCATCGGAACAGCCAACCTCGCAGAGGTCGTCTCCAAGCTACGGGACCGGGGATTGTCGCTCGACGAGGTGCGTGAGGCGCTCGGCGGGCTCCACCTCGACGTTCGGCCGCTCTCTCCCGCCCAGGCGCTTATTATAGGCGACTTGCGGCCAGCAACGAAGGCGCTTGGCCTATCGCTTGGCGACCGGGCGTGCCTTGCGTTGGCAATCGACCTGCAGGCTGAGATGTTCACGACGGACGGACCTCTGGCGAGCGCGGATGCCGGCATCACCATCACCAATGTGCGATCGCGGTAGTCGCGCATTCGTGCTTTTGGGTGCGGCGAACCGATGGGTGCGCAGAAAGGGTCTATGTGACTGAAAGGCAGCGGGTAAGTGCTCAATCTCGAGCGGTCTGCTCAATAGCGGCCTTCGGCGGGCTTACGATGCAAACTGACGTAGTTAGGGCCCGCCCAGCGGCGCTTGATCGAACTTCTGTGTTCCCTATCCGTTCTTTTGACGGTACAGTAGGCTTAGTGCGGGCAGGACCGGTGAGCCATGGCTGACACCGAAATCGAATGGACGGATGCCACCTGGAACCCGGTCGCCGGATGCTCGATCGTGAGCGCCGGATGCAGCCATTGCTACGCAATGGAGATGGCCCGTCGTCTCGAGGCGATGGGCGTCGGCAAGTACGCAGGACTTACACGGCGTAGTGGTCGCCGTACCATCTGGCAGGGCTTGGTGCGCGAGGACCAGGCCGCGCTGACGATCCCCCACCGATGGAGAAAACCCCGCAAAATCTTCGTGAACTCGATGAGCGACCTGTTTCACGAGGGCGTCAGCGACGCGTTCATTCAAGCGGTATGGCAGGTCATGCGCGAGACGCCGCGCCACCACTATCAGATCCTCACCAAACGCCCCGAGCGCATGGCAGCAGTCGTCACTCGTCTTATTGGCGACGTTCTGCCGAATGTCTGGTTGGGCACCAGCATTGAGGACGCCGAGGTGGTAGCGCGTGTCGACCACCTCCGCGCGGTGCCCGCTGCGATCCGCTTCATTTCATTCGAGCCGCTGATTGGGCCAGTTGGCACCATCGATCTCGCCGGAATCGATTGGGCGATCGTGGGCGGCGAAAGCGGTCGGTCGGCGCGGCCCATTCGGGAGGCGTGGGTGGATGAACTCCACCAGCAATGCCTCGCCTACGACACTGCCTTCTTCTTCAAGCAATGGGGCACCTGGGGCAAGGACAATAAGCGGCGTTCCAAAAAGGCGAACGGGCGCGAGTACCGCGGTCGGACGTGGGATGAGATGCCGACCGGCTTTACCGCGGCGCTCTAACGAGCTCGAAACAGCAGGATTGGAATGGCCGAAAAACCGTACAGCTGGGCAAGTGGCGCGACACTCGAGGACCACTCCCGCCGCAAGCACAAGATCCTCCGCGAGTACTTCGCGAACTATCTGGGCGTGCGCTGCCAGCTTCCACAGCAGACCCAATTTCGCCTCGCGATCGTTGACGGGTTTGCGGGCGGCGGTCGCTATGCCTGCGGAACGCCTGGGTCGCCGCTCATCTTCATCGAGGAACTGCGGCGCGCGATCGACACGATCAACACAATGCGCGCGGCGCAGGGGTTCGGTCTCGTGTCAATGGAATGTCTGCTGGTGCTCAACGACCAGAGCCCGGCAGCGATCGACAGTGTCAATCGGCGTCCAAAAAGGACCCCCTATCGGCGTCCAAAAGGGACCCCCTTCGTCGAGCAGCGTGACGGGTATGACGGGTGCACCGTTCGCGCTGGTTGCGGCGTAGGGCGGGCGTAGCCCGACCGGAGGCGCAACCAGCGCGAAGCGTTCTCTGCCGGTGGTCCTGGGCGTCAGCTTCGATGTTTGAAGCGCCAGCTGTCGTTGCCGGTTT